>CAJCJC010000174.1 GCA_903970575.1 Alphaproteobacteria bacterium | reverse complement strand
GCTCGTCGAGCAGCGCTTGCGATACGGCGGTGAATGGGTCGTCCGCGCGACCGCCGTAGCGAATGCTGAGCGCGAGCGCGATAAAGGCGCGGCCTAGGTGGTCGATGCCGCCAAACGGCATTCGAAGCGCGCGCAGATAGGCCTGCTCGCTGCGGTAATCCGGGTGTTCCAACCATCCGATATCGCTAAGGAGACATGACGCCATGGCCAAGCGCTGTAAAATTGGGGATGACGGCCCGAGCGGGCGAAGCCAGGCGATGAGCGAATCCGCGGCGCCGAACCGCCCAAGCCGGTTGGCGACTGCGTCGCAGGCCGACAACAGGGGATCGAGCGCGCGGGTCTCGGGGGGCAGCAGATCGTGCAGAATGCCTTCACGCAGGCCGAACGCCGAGAAGACGAGCTTTTGCGGTTGGGCCCGCTTCAGCAATCTTTCCATGAACATCGCCGCATAGGGCAGCGCCTCCACGCGCCGGCGCGAAATGCCCGTCCCCTCGATCGAGGCTCGACTGAGCCGCGACAGGAACTGCGCGAAGTCAATCGCTTCGCGCGTATCGATGGCGTAGTGATGGATGATATGTAGCGGATGGCCTACTTGCTCCATATGCACCTTTGCGAAGGCGCGCCAGATGCCGCCAACGGCGTAGACCGTCGCGCCCGCAACCTCGGGTAACCAGCCCAACGCAGCCAAGCGGGCGTCAACGGCGGCCACCCGGCTTTGATAGGCCCCGCCGAGCGCCATAAGCCGGAAGGGACCGAATGGCATTGTCGTGCGCTTGCCGACCACGCCCTTGACCAGACGGACCAGCTCAACCGAGCCGCCACCCATATCACCCATCATCCCATCGGCGTCAGGAATGCCGGACAAAACCCCTTCAGCCGAAAGCCGCCCCTCTTCCTCGCCGCTGATGATCGTGACGTTGAGCTCGGCGCGCCTCTTCACCTCGTCGAGGAACGTCACTCCGTCGGCCGCATCCCGCACCGCCGCGGTGGCGACGACGTGGCAGGTTTCGACCTGCATTGCTTTCAGCAGCCGGCTGAACCGGGTCAGGGTAGAGAAGGCCTGCGATACGCCTTCGGGGTTGAGCCGGCCGGTCTCCCCAACCGTCTTACCAAGCGCCGCGAAGATTTTCTCATTGAAGATCGGCGCCGGCTCGCGCGTCAGAGCCTCGAACACGACGAGACGAATGGAATTGGAGCCAATATCGATAACCGCAATCGGACCGCCGTCGGGCGCCAAATGCGACCTGAACTTATCAAAGGGCAACTCCGCGGCTGACCGCTTCACTGGGACCGCGGAAGGCCGAGACGGCGCCGAGGTTAGGCCCCGGCGCGAACGCCATCGCGGCTCCCTCACGTCGCCGTTTTGAGCTGCAAGCGCGGCGGGTCGCGCGCCTCTCCCGTCGCGCTTCCACGGCCCGACAGGCTGGGATTGGTCATAAAATAGTTATGGGCCGAGAACGGATTGCGGCCGTGCTTAACTCGCTTGTAGGTTCCGTTAGGCTGCATCTGCCAGCTTTGGGTATCGTCCTTCAGATTAGCCACCATGATCTGATCAAGTACCTGGCTTCGCACCGTGGCGTTTTCCAAGGGAACCAGAGTTTCGATACGGTGATCGAGATTGCGCGGCATCCAATCGGCGGACGAAATGAATATCTTTGTATGCGTCGATGGAATTCCATGGCCGGCGCCGAAGCAGATAATACGCGAATGTTCCAGGAAACGGCCAATGAGGCTGCGCACCCGAATGCGGTCGGACAGGCCAGGAACGCCCGGTCTCAAACAGCATATGCCGCGGACGACTAAATCTATTTCGACGCCCGCCGACGATGCCTTATAGAGAAGGTCGATCATCTCCGGATCGACCAAACTGTTGATCTTTGCCCAAATCTGCGCCGGCTTGCCCTTCTCGGCGTGCGCGATCTCTTGTTCGATCAGGGATTCGACGGTGCCGCGCAGATTGACCGGGGATATCTTAAGCTTTTCCAGCGCGTCCGGCTTTGCGTAACCGGTCATGAAGTTGAACATGCGCTGCGCGTCACGGGTGAGCGCAGGGTCGCATGTGAAGAACGACAGGTCGGTATAGATTTTGGCGGTGATCGGGTGATAGTTGCCCGTGCCATAATGTACATAGGACCGCAACGTCCCAGCCTCTCGGCGGACAACGAGCGATACCTTGGCATGTATCTTGAGGTCGACAAAGCCGAACACGACCTGCGCCCCCGCCCGCTCCAGATCACGAGCCCAGCGCAGATTGGCTTCCTCGTCGAATCGCGCCTTAAGTTCGACGGAGGCCGTGACCGACTTCCCGGCCTCCGCCGCCTCGATCAGCGCCTTGACGATCGGCGAGTCGTTTGAGGTGCGATAGAGCGTCTGCTTGATCGCGACCACGTCGGGATCGCGGCTCGCCTGGCGCAGGAACTGCACGACGACGTCGAAACTCTCATATGGGTGATGGACGATGATGTCCTTGGCCTGGATCGCCGCGAAACAGTCGCCGCCGAAATCGCGGACGCGCTCGGGAAAGCGGGCGGTATAGGGCGGGAACAGCAGGTCTGGGCGGCGATCGGAAATCAGTTGCTTGATGTCAACTAGGCCGATCACGCCCTCGGAAATGACGACATCGTCCTTCTCTACCGCCAATTGTTCGGTCAACAAGTCAAGCAAATCCGGCGGCATATCGGCGCTGGCGTTAAGCCGGATGACATTCCCACGCCTTCGGCGTTTAAGCGCGGTCTCGATATTCAGCATGAGGTGATGCGCGTCTTCGCCGACATCGATATCATCGATCTCAAGATCGCTATCGCGCAGAATGCGGAACACGCCGGACGCGCGCAGCGTGAAAGGCGGAAACAGATAGGTCAGAAAAAGGAGAATGACCTGCTCCAGCGGAATGAACCGCGCATCAGGTCCTGGCAATGCGACAAACCGGTCTAGCTGAGACGGGATCGGCACCAGCGCCTCAAGCTCCCGGCCGGCCGCTTCGTCGACCATTTGCACCGCAAGCGAAATGCCGCGATTGAGAATGAACGGGAAGGAATGGGTGGGACCCATAGCAAGCGGCGTCACGATCGGGAAAATATCGGATTCAAACTTGCCGCGCAGCCACTCGATCTCCGCCTTGGAGAGTTCGTCCGAATCGATTACCGCGATTGCGTTAACACGCAATTCCTGCTTGAGCGCATGCCAGGTCGTGCGCGCTTCCTGCGTCATTTCCTGTACGCGCAGCCGCACCGCCGCCAGTTGTTCAAGCGGCGTAAGCCCGTCGGGGCTTGGCGTAACGATTCCGGCCAAGACCTGTTGCTTGAGGCCAGCAAACCGCACCATGAAGAATTCGTCGAGATTGGACGAGGTGATGGACAGAAACCGGACGCGCTCGAGCAACGGATGGTTCGGGTTCTGCGCCTCCTCCAGGACACGCTGGTCGAAGGCGAGCCACGAAAGCTCCCGATTGATAAACCGCTCGCTCCCCAGGATTTGAACAGCAGGATTCATCTCGCCGTCATTCGCCGGTAAGGTCGATTCCATGAAGCCTCGCATTGCACGGGGGGCGGGAAAACACCGGCTTGATCCGGCGTGAACGACGTGGGTTATATAACCGAAGTCAGAAACCCGCGCCTCCTTATCTGGCGTTTCGCGCGCGTTAAATTCGCTTCCGTGAACAAGACGATGGGTGTTCCGCCATGGCGCTGCTTATGCTGTTTCGTCACGCCAAGGCGGCGGCCGCTTTGCCTGCGCAGCAGGATTTCGATCGGCCCCTGACCGAACGGGGACGGAATGACGCCAGCAGGATCGGCAAGGTTGTGGCGGAAATCGGCGTCGATCAGGCGATCGTATCGGCCGCCAAGCGAACCTGCGAAACCTGGGAGATCGCGGCGCGGAATTTTCGATCCGAACCACCGGCGTCGATCGAGCACGCCCTCTATCTTTGTCGGCCGAACCAGTTGATCGAGCGCATCCGCGCGGTTCCGGATTCCTGCCGGCGGGTCGTGCTGATCGGGCATAATCCTTGCTGGCACGAGGTGGCGCTCTGGCTTGCGGCCGGCGCGGACGCGGGGATTCTCCAGCACAAATTTCCAACCGGAGCGCTCGCCATCTTTAGCTTGCCCGGTACGCCTTGGACGAAGATCGAACCCAAGCTCGCGACGCTAGAAAGATTCGTTACGCCGGGGACGCTGCCGTGAGGCCGATTACATCGCGCTGGATCAGGGCGAAACATTTGGCGCGGGATCTACCGCCGCAGGGCCTTCGACCGCCTCCTGAAACGGGCCGAACGGCGAGTTCCGATAGGCTATCAGCCGGGAATGCGCATTGACGATGCCGAAAAGGCAAAGCATGGCGATCGCGACCCAGTGGAAGAGGGTAATCTTCCTCGCGGCGGAGCATAGAACGATAGCGCCGGCAAGCGCGGCAAATACAAAAAACGGATAGAACTCCATCCGATAGCGCAAGCTCATATACATCGCCATAAGCATAAGGATCGGGGGAATCGCGAAGCCGGCGAGAAGCGGCGTCGCCTTGGATAAGTCAAAGCCTGGGATGGCGGCGACCTGGCGTCGCCGCCAAAGAAACCCTATGAAAATTCCGCCCAACAGAAGCAATAGAGGATCCGTGGATACGAACGACGCAGGGGGGAGTTCGACGGCTTCGATAAGTCGTCGCATTGGGTCCTCGAACAAGAAGCCATCGTGGGTCCGAATCGTCCAGATCGGAAAAAAATAATAGATCAAACCGTAGGGAATGCGGCGGATGTTGAACTCGCCATACAGAGCCAGCCGGGGCAACCTATCGAGGTAGATCGTCTGGTTCAGTACATAGGCGTGGTAATCGGCGAACACGAGCGGGTTGCCCCAGCGTTCGTAATTGACGAAACCGATCAGCATCGCGAAACCGAGCAGTACGCCAACCGCCGGCAAGACCCATCCTGGGGCTGGCCTTAAGAAACGGCGCCCCCAGGACGCCAGATATGCGCCAGGTTTCAGGTCGCTCGACGCGGGCCGGGTCAAGGCGACGGTCAGAAAGCCCAGGGCGGCGTAGAGTCCGATCGCCGTGCTGACTCGCGTTAGCAGAGCAAGACCCGCGAGCACGGCCATTACGGCGAGCCGCCGTGTCGTGAAGCCGGACGGGGTCAGCAATCCCCTTAGCGCGACATAGACGAACGCGGTGGCCCACAGATCCGCCCAGCCGATCACCTCTTGGTAGATAGATGGCTTCAGGAACGGAAGCGCCGGACCGCCCAGCACCAACGCCAGCCCGAGCGCCGGGCAAAGCGCGTTCCTGAGCGGTGAATCGGGAACATGGTTCCAGACAAGCCGCAACGCGGCCAGCCGAAACGCCGCGGCGGCGGTGGCGGTCAGCAGGCAAAAAACCTGCGTCAGATCGGTCGTCGCCAAATCGATGAAGGGGGTCAACGGAATCCGCGCAAGGCCAACCCATGGGCCGAAATAGGCGTAGGTTCTTCCCTCACGGACGAACGCCTCGAATGTGATCGCCTCTGGATCGACATCGAAGCGTCCGCGCATCATTTGCGTCGCCATGCTGTTGAAGGCGAAGCCGTTGGTGACCGGCGCCAGAAGATGGCCGCCGCCGTCCGTCAAGGAAAACCCGTATATGCAGGCGAGAAGCAGGATAACGACTGGAAACATCCAAGGAAAAATTGGAGCGCTGCTCTTGAATGGATACATTTCCGCCGGTCGGCGGCGGAATGCGTCAAGCATGATGTGACGGCTTTTGCATCAATGCGTTCGATTTCCAGCGAGGGCCGGGGTCAGGGCCATAAGCGATGTATTATTCTTAAGGCATTAACAGAATGTTGGTGTAACTGGAATCGGCATCAGCCTATTCCGGTGCGCGATCCATGGCGTCGTTCCCGTCCGGACCGGCCAGCACCTCCCGCGCAAGCGCGACGGTGATGGGGCGCTTTCGCGCAAGCGCGGCGTGATCCAGGGTGGCGACCGCGCGGGCGATCGCGGCGAAGCTGCGTTCTCCATGGTTAAGGAGAAAGGGGACGACGCCGACGCCGGGAGCGATTTGGCGGTCCGAGAATTGCTTCAACGCCACGCCCGCAAGCAGAGCGTCATCCGGCGGGTCGATCGCGATCACCATCGCGCTGTTAAGCCGGGAGCGGAGATCGGCGAGACCAATCGGCCACGCGGCCGGCGCGTTTCTTGCAGTGAGCAGCAGAGTCCCGCCCGCGGAGCGCATGAGATTGTAAAGCTGCAACAGGGAAAGCTCCGCCCCCGCATTCCCCGCGAGCATGCGGTCGGCGTCGTCCAGCAGCACGGCGCCCGCGCGCGCCGCCGTCTCGACGGATGCTTCAAGGCCAGAGCAGGAAATATCGACCGCTTGGGCGTTGGATCGCGCGCGCCAGTACGCGGCGATATGGCTCTTGCCGCTGCCTTCGGGCCCTACGACGATCAATGTCGTAAATGGCCAATCCGGCCAGCGGTCGACCCACTCAATGGGGCGCCGATTACAAGGCGCCACCATGAAATCTTTCATGTCTCGCGCCACGCGATGCCCGAGCAGCAGCGGCAACTGCGCGGGCCCCTGTTCGGTCATGTTAGAGTTCGCTCGGATCGACCAGCGGGAGTGGCGTTATATTGTTATCGTAAAAACCGCTGTCGAGGTATTGCTTGATCAGGAAACGGATCAAAACCCCGATCACGGCCGCGGCAGGCACGGCAAGAAGAACGCCGGTAAGTCCGAACAAGGCGCCGCCCGCCGCCAAGGCGAAGATGATCCAGACTGGATGTAGCTTGACCCTACCGCCGACAAGCAGAGGCGTGACGATATTCGCCTCCACGAGATGGCCCGCCAGATAGACGACGGCAACGATGCCGATTCTTGTGTAATCGTTGAACTGAATAAAGGCGACGACGAGGCTGGCGACCAGCCCCGTAATGGCGCCAAGATAGGGGATGAAGGTCAGAATCCCGGCGCCGATGCCGATGATGATCGCGAAGTTCAGCCCGGCCGTGCTGAGCGCGGCCGAGTAATAAATCGCGAAAATCAGGCAGACGGTCGCCTGACCGCGAATGAAACCAGCCAGAATGTCATTGATTTCGTGCGCGAGGTAGCGAATGACGCCGATATGCCGACGCGGCATCCAGCTATCGATCTTTGCGACCATCAGGTCCCAATCGCGCAGGAAATAAAAGGCCACAAGAGGCGTCAACGCCATGACGTAAACGATATTGGCGACGGCGAGGCCGCCGTTCAGCACCTTCCCCAGAAAGCTCAGCACCCACCCACTGATATCGCCAGCATAGGAACTGACGGCGTTCCGCATATCCGCGACCTCACCCGGACCGCCAACTTGCGTCGCGAAGCGGGTTAGTCGCGGCAACAGCTTGTGGCGCAAGTAATCGATATAATGCGGGGCCTGCTGGGCCAGTTCGGCGATCTGATCGACGATGACCGGCGCGACAAGCACCAGCACAAGGGTGGCGGCGCCCACCACAAGACCCAGCACCAGCAAGCTCGCGCCCCATCGCGGCACGCGCAGCGCCTCCAGGCGATCGGCGAAAGGATCGCAAACATAAGCGATCGACATCCCAAGCACGAACGGCAAGAGCATGCCCCGCAGGAGCCAGACGAGCAAAATCAAACCGATCGTTAAGATCACCCAGAAGGCGACCTGGCGGGGCATCGGCAGCGGCGATGAATGAGTCATTGCAATGGGGACGCAATCGCGGGCGCCGGCGAGACGGCTGGCCGCATGGCTTGCGCGCCCGCTTTCCTAAGCTCAAACGCCCCGGGACCGGCGGCGTCGGCAGGCGCCGTCTGGACCAGGATGTAGCCTGCGTCAGCCAAGGTCGCCTGGAAAGCCAGCGTGTCGCCCGCGAAGTCGACGATCAGCGCCGCGTTATCACGGGTCAGGGCGTCAAGCGATACGCGCTGCACGCCCGCTACAGCGGCAAGCTTATCGCGAATCCGCACCCACTCGCCGATGCCAGACAGATCGACGGCGATGGGATAGAGCGTTCCGGCGGAAACCGCCCCCGCCCGATCGCCATCGTCCAAGGTAGCAGCGGCTCCGGGCTGAGCGACATAGCCCGCTAAACCGGTCGAGCCGCCCTTCCATGAATCTTCCAGCGCCTCGGCTGTCGAGGACACGCCGCGCAGAAGTAATTTATCCAGCGGTTCGCCAGCGGCAGGCTCGACCGTTAATGTCCGCGCGCCTTTCATACCGGATGAATCGTAGGTGGCGGCGGTGATCGTCAGACCGGACGCGGCTCCCTGCGTCACGTCCTTCGGTTCCGCAACGACAACCACGGTTCCGGCGACGTGATAGCGCTGGATAATCGCGGACAACGCCCCGACATCGCCGGCCTGCGCGGCGGCGGCCGTCAGCGTTCCGGTATCCGACGAGTCACCGTTTGGCAGGATGAGGCCGACAGGGCCGTCGCCAAAACCGCCCCGTTCCCACGCCGTCCGCCACGGATTACCCTGCCCCCATAGGACTAAGCCGCTCGCGCCCCGATAAACCGGCAGGATCAGCACCTGCTGAAGTTCGCCGACGCCGCTCACCCCCGCGTCGGCGAGATATTTACGGACGCGGCCGGCGCGGAAGCGGACGCTATAAAGCCCAATATAACGCACGGAGGACACGCGCTCGTTCTCGATCGCGAAATCCTGAACCATGGATTCGATGTCTTGCTGGCCGGGCTTTAGCCGGGCCTGATCCGTCAGGTTTGGGGCCAGCCGCTTCACAAGTCGATCGAACGCCTTGGCCTGAGCCTCCGCGATAGCCTGATCACGCGCGGCGGCGGCGCTCTTGGCCGTGACGTCGACCGGCACGTCGCTGACGGTTATATAAGTTTCCGCAGTCGCCCGGCGCGGCGCGGCGACCATCGCCAGCGCCATCACCAGGAGAGCGAAAAGCGATCGGTAGTCCCTGATCATTGCCCGCCGCCTGGATATTGACAGGCCCTGATCATTGCAAAGACGTCCATGTTCGCTCATTTATGCCGGCCTACAGAGACCCGGACCATATCGCAGCGCGCGCGAGGACACCATAACGACTCCGACCAATGAACATCTTGGCGCGTACAAGGCGGCCGGGGTGGATATCGACGCAGGCGCCGCGCTCGTCAAGGCGATCGCGCCTCTTGCCCGCGCCTCCGCTAGATCGGGCGCGACGGCGGCGCTTGGGGGATTCGGCGCATTGTTCGACCCTAAGGCGGCCGGATTCGTCGATCCGATCCTGGTGGCGACGACCGACGGCGTCGGCACCAAGCTTAAGATCGCCATCGCGACAGGACGGCACGATACGATCGGCATCGATCTGGTGGCGATGAGCGTCAACGATCTGATCGTCCAGGGCGCCGAGCCGTTGTTCTTTCTGGATTATTTCGCGACCGGCAAGCTCGATGTCGAAACGGCAAGACGGGTTGTCGCCGGTATCGCCGACGGGTGCCGAATCGCAGGTTGCGCGCTGATCGGCGGCGAAACGGCCGAGATGCCCGGGCTTTACGCCGAGGGCGATTACGATCTGGCTGGATTCGCGGTCGGCGCGGTCGAGCGCGGCCAGGCGATCGACGGCGGTGGGATCGCGGACGGGGATATCGTGCTGGGCCTCCAATCCAGCGGCGTCCATTCAAACGGTTATTCGCTGGTCCGCAAGCTGGTGGAGCAATCCGGGCTGGGTTGGGAGGATCCCGCGCCATTCGATCATGCGCTGAGCCTCGGCGAGGCGCTGTTGGCGCCGACGATCATCTACGTCCAGCCCTGCCTGGCGCTGGCGCGGGCTGGATTGGCCAAGGGATTCGCCCATATTACCGGCGGCGGCCTGACGGAGAATATTCCACGCGTGATTCCCACCGGGCTGAGCGTCGAGTTGGATGCAACCGCCTGGTCCTTGCCGCCGGTCTTCCGCTGGATGGCCGGCATAGGCGGATTGCCGCCGGAGGAACTTGCGCGCACGTTCAATTGCGGGATCGGGATGGTGGCGATCGTCGCGCCGGACCAAGCGACGGAAGCCCTCGCCATCCTGGGCGTCGGCGCGACCGCAATTGGCCGCGTAGTTAGCGCCCGAGGAGAGCAACGCATCGACATCGTCGGTTGCGAGACCGCATGGCGCCGCTGAGCCGGGCATCCGCCGGCAAACTGAGGCTCGGCGTCCTGATATCAGGCCGCGGCAGCAATCTTCAGGCGCTGATCGACGCCACGAGGATTTCGACATTTCCCGCCGAAATCGTGCTGGTGATTTCCAATCGGGCCGATGCCCAAGGCCTGATGCGGGCCGAGGACGTGGGGATACCGACTTTGGTGATCCCCCATGCGAAATTTCCCGACCGCGAATCGTTCGACGACACGCTGGACGCGGCGCTAACCAAGGCCGAAGTCGAACTGGTCTGCCTTGCCGGATTCATGCGGCTGCTGACCCCCGGTTTCGCCGAGCGTTGGCGCGACCGCTTGATCAATATCCATCCGTCGCTGCTGCCAGCCTTCAAGGGGCTGCGTCCGCATCGAGACGCTATCGCGGCGGGGGTCAGGGTCTCCGGATGCACCGTCCATTATGTCAGACCGGAGATGGATTCCGGGCCGATCATCGTGCAGGCGGCGGTGCCGGTCGAGGATGGCGATGATGAAGCGACCCTGGCTGGGCGCATTCTGGCCGCCGAGCACGCGGCCTACCCACTCGCCGTACGATTGATCGCCGAGGGTCGCGTTTCCGTTATAGGCGACAAAGCGCGGATCGATGGCGGCACGATCACGCCGGGCGCCGTGATGCTTAACCCCGCCGAGTAACATCGATGCGCGCCTTAGGATAACCGACTTGATGAAGCCGCGCCAACCGGCCTAAAAGACCAAGGCAAGTTTAACGAGGATTGAAATGCAGAGCCCGTCCACCCCAGACGATTTTCCCGATATCAAATCCCACGTCGCTATGTGGACGGGCTTCACCCATCTGCTCGTGCGCGGGATCATAGGCGTCATCGTGGTTGTGCTGTTCGTCGGCTGGATCACAGGGGTTCTGTAATCACGCGATGCCGGCGCGGCCGCGCCGGCATCGAAGCATCAATCGTTCAACCGACGATTTCGGTTTCCGCGAAAAAGAACGCGATTTCAGTCTTTGCATTCTCCAGGCTGTCCGATCCATGGACCGAGTTCGCCTCGATCGACTCAGCGAACTCCTTGCGAATGGTGCCGGGTTCGGCGTTCGCCGGGTTTGTCGCGCCCATGACTTCACGGTTCTTTAAAACCGCGTTCTCTCCCTCAAGAACCTGAAGCACGACCGGACCCGAGGTCATGAACTTGACGAGATCGGCATAAAACGGACGCGCGGCATGCACCCCATAGAAAGCCTTCGCCTGAGCCTCGGTCAGATGAGCGCGTTTTTGCGCGACGATCCTCAGACCTGCCGCCTCAAGCTTCTGGTTGACCGCGCCGGTGAGATTGCGCCGCGTGGCGTCGGGTTTGATAATCGAGAAGGTGAGTTCGACAGTCATGCGGGCTCTCGCGTGTTTCCGGGAGAAGGAAGTTGGAAGTGGGCGCCTTATAGCGGCGGACCCACGCGCCGTCCACCTTACTGGCGAGCTGTGTTAGCTAGCGTAGATAGTCAGGCGCGCTTTTCCCAGCCGCGGTCGCCCTGTTGCCAATAGGTGAGAGCATAGCCGGCGGCCTTGTATTGCATCCATCGCCCACGGGCAGCCGTCAAAGAGGTCTCGTCCAGGCCGTCGAACACTTCGCAGCACAGCGCGTAATGCGCCACGTCGGCAGCCGCGCCGTCCACCAGGATCAACACATCCGCCTGATTTGGGCATTCCTCGATCGCGGTCAGCCAAATCGGCTGATCCTCCGCCATGCCAGTTCCGGCCGCTCCGTGGGGTAGGAAACTTTCCGGCCGATAGGTCCAGAGAAGCGCGTCAAGAGCCTTGACCCGTTCGGGGGAACCGGCCTGAACGACGACGCGGTGGCCGCGTTCCCGCGCCTTTTCCAACAGCGACGGCAAAACATCGAAAAGCGATTGCCGTTGCAAATGGTAAAAGCGGATTTCGGTCATGGAGCGCGGGAAACCGAAATCAATGCTCGAAAACGTCCGCGACGAAACGATCGAGCAGGCGCACGCCGAACGCCGTGGCGCCCTTAGGAATGGTGGGCTTATCCTTCTTGGACCAGGCGACGCCGGCGATGTCGAGATGCGCCCAGCGCGCGTCTTTGACGAAACGCTTGAGGAAGACCGCGCCAATGGCGCTGCCGGCCCCGCGATCGCCGGCTATATTCTTCATATCGGCCGCGTCGCTGTCGATCTGACGGTCATAGGCGTCGGCCATGGGCAAACGCCACAATTTTTCCCCGCTCTCCAATCCGGCGGCCAGAAGTTGCTCCGCGAGGGTGTCGTCATTGGCGAACAGGCCGGCGAATTCGCCGCCAAGGGCGATGATCACGGCCCCGGTCAGTGTGGCGAGGTCAACCACCGCCTGCGGCTTGAAACGGTCGATCGTATACCAAAGCGCGTCAGCTAGGGCGAGCCGGCCCTCAGCGTCGGTGTTCAGCACCTCTATCGTCTGGCCGGACATGGATTTGACGATATCGCCCGGCCGCTGCGCCTTGCCATCCGGCATGTTCTCGACCAGGGCGATGACGCCCACGGCATTCACCTTGGCCTTTCTCCCGGCGAGCGCGGCGATCAGACCGGCGACCGCGCCAGCCCCGGCCATATCCCATTTCATGTCTTCCATGCCGGGACCGGGTTTTAGCGAGATGCCCCCGGTATCGAACGTCACGCCCTTGCCAACGAAGGCGACGGGCCGCTTGTTCTTAACCTTAGGAGCGCCGTTATACGTCATCACCACCAGCTGCGTTTCCCGCTCGCTCCCCTGCCCCACGCCAAGGAGCGCGCCCATGCCGAGCTTGGCGAGTTTGGCTTCGCCCAAGATCTCGACGGTGACGCCAAGCGCAGTCATGCGTTCCCGGACGCGTTCGGCGAAGCTTTCGGGGTAGAGGATGTTCGCGGGCTCGGACACCAGGTCACGGGTGAAGAAAACGCCCTCGGCGATCGCCTTCGAGCGGCCGAAAGAGGTGCGCGCGGCGTTCGGATGGTTCGCCGCGATCGTCAGTTCGGTCAAAGCCGACTTGTGACCCGGACGCTCGACAGTCCGATATTTCTCGAACCGGTAGGAGCGCAACAACGCCCCCTGCGCCAGGTCCGTCGCGATGTTGAGTCCTGCGGGCGCGTCCTCCGGCAGTTCGGCGACGATCGTGGCCGACCCCGCCTTGGCGGACGTAAGTTGACTGTAGATCGTTCCGCCAAGGGTTTCGATAGCGGTCGGCTTCAGCTGATCCAGTTTTCCCAATCCGACCAGAAGAACCCGGTCGAACCAGGCGGGGGCCTGGATCGTCAACGTTTCGTCATGCTTGCCGATGAACGCAGCGGCGCTCATCGCACGCACGAGCTGACCGCCGGCCGCCTTGTCGACGGTCAGGCCGAGCGGGCCCAATCCCCGCTCCTCCGCAACCAAGAGAACGATCGTGCCGCTGCCGGGAAGCGCGGGTTTGACGAAGCTGATCTCCATCGCGAACACCTTATAAGGCCCTGAGGCGGAACAGAATCGATTGTCTACAAGCCGCCGCGCAAGAAAGCCATTCGGAAAAATTTGTCAAAACGGCTGTCGAGCCGGTAGAGTACGCGTCACATCATACCAAGTATTGATCGCATGCAGCCGAGTTTGGTCTCTCGTTACCTATTTCGCAATCTTGCGGTTTCGACGCTGATCGCGGCGACGATCGTCAGCCTTGTCGCCTGGTTGATCGAGTCGCTGAAGTTCTTTGAAATGGCGGTCAATGGCGGCGCGCCGCTGGGTCTTTTCCTGTGGCTCGTTCTGCTGGCGATGCCGCCGATCGTCGCCGTCGTTCTGCCGATCATCTATTTCTCGGTTATCGTCTTTGTGTACAACAAGTTGACGGCGGAGAGCGAACTGATCGTCCTGCGCGCGCTGGGGCTCAGCCAATGGCGGCTGGCCGCGCCGGCGATCACAATGGGGTTATTTGTCGCGCTGAGCGTGTTCGTGCTCAACGCCTTCATTGCGCCGGCGGCCAATGAACGGCTGAAAACATTGCAGGATATCACCCGCACCCAGTTCGCGGGCGCGCCTATTAATGCCGGCGTATTCAATCCGATCGGCGAAAAAATGACCATCTATGTCCGCGACCGGGCGCCAAATGGGGATTTATCGGGAATATTAATCTATCAGGAGCAGTCGAACGGGCGACCGACCACGACCGTGGCAAAGCGCGGCGTGCTGGTGGATGGCGACCATGGCCCTGAGATCATCGTTTATGATGTGAGCCGACAAGAGGTGGACCCCGTTACGGGGCGGCCGCGAACGACGGAATTCGAACGCGGCACCGTCGACCTTCAGCAGGTTCAGGAGGCGCTGACGGCGCGCTGGAAGGAACCTAGCGAGCGGACCTTGCCGGAACTTTTAGCCGGCGAGACCGGGCCGGCCGACGCGGGGTTCGCAAACGCCTTCCGCGCCGAGGCCCATAATCGGATCGCCAGCCCGCTCTTCGCGCTCGCACTCACCACCCTTGGTCTTTACACGCTATTGGGCGGCGGCTTCGACCGGCGCGGGCAGACGCGGCGGATTCTTATCGGATCGACCTTGGTGATCGCGATCGAGGGATCGGCGATCGGGCTGGCCGATTTCGCGCGCAATCATTGGATCGCGATCCCACTCCTGTACGTCGCGGCGCTGATGCCCATTATCGTCATGACGATCATGTTCGCGCGCGCCAATGACGGGCTTCAGCCATGGCGGCTTTGGCTGCCGAAGGTGCTGCCGCGCTGGGTCCTGAACTGGCAGCCGGCATGAGCATATCGCTGACCCTGCTGAAATATCTGGGGCGTCAGTTCTTCGGCAGCTTCATGATGTTCATTAGCATCCTGCTGATGGTTATCTATCTGATCGATTCCCTGGAGCTGTTGCGCCGCGCCGCCAGTCACCCGGAGGTCACGTTCACGCAGATCGCCAAGATGTCGTTTTTTCAGCTTCCTGGGGTCGGACAACAGCTTTTTCAGTTCGCGGTCCTGTTTGGCGCTCTGTTCACATTCTGGCGATTGACCCGCACAAGCGAGCTTGCGGTTCTGAGAGCGGTCGGAATTTCGGCATGGCAATTCCTGATGCCAGCGTTCCTGGTGGCGGTTTCGATCGGACTGATCAAAATGACGGTGATCAACCCGATCGGGTCGGCCTTCAGCGCGCGTTATGACGAAATGGACAGTACCCTGCTGCGCGGGAAGACCAGCACCATCGACCTATCGGCGGGCGGCCTCTGGCTGCGCCAAAGCGGCGTCGATTCCTATACAATCATTCACGCCGACAATGTGGATTCCGACACGTGGCGGTTGAAGAATGTATCCATCTATTTCCTGACAGACTCGGATGACCTGACCGGACGCCTCGACGCGCCGGAAGCAGCCCTAGTCGGGACGAACTGGGAAGTGGACAGGGGCGTCCTCAATCACCCCGACCATCCGGACGAGCGGCCTGTCATGGTCGAAAAGACCTTGATTCCGACGGATATGACGCCCGGGAAGATCGAGGAAATCTTCGCCTCGCCGAATAGTCATTCGTTCTGGACCATCCAGCATTACATCAACACGATGGAAGCGACAGGCATTTCCGCCGTGCGCCTGCGGCTTCAATATCTCGGTCTGCTGGCGGATCCTTTTCTTTTCGGCGGTCTGGTTCTGCTTGCCGCGGCCGCCGGTCTTCGACAGACGCGGCGCGGCGGCACGCTCTTCGTGATCACCACTGGCATTGTCGCAGCATTTTCGCTCTTTTTCCTTGGTAACGTCGTTCGCGCGTTGGGTGAATCGGAAACAATTCCGCTTTTCCTCGCCGCATGGACGCCTGCCGCCCTCAGCCTCCTTGGCGGCGTCGGCGCGTTGCTGTACCTGGAAGATGGCTGAAGCTTAACCGTCCAAGACTAGAATTGAGCGCCATGACCGATCATCGTCCCTCCCTTCTTCACGCCGCAGCTATAACGGCCGCGGCTCTCATGCTCCTGAGCTTCCCATCTCGGGTGCGCGCGGCTGACCCGGTCGAAAAGATTGTCGCCGTCGTCAATGACGAGGCAATCTCGGAGGATGATCTTAAGGGCCGATTGAAGCTCGCTATGCTGGCCGGGAATTATCCCGACACACCGGAGGTTCGCGAAAAGCTGGAGCCGCAGGTTCTGCACGCGCTTATCGACGATCAACTGAGGGTTCAGGAAGCCAAGCGTCTGAAGCTGACCGTGGACAAGGAAGAAGTCGATAACGAGATCAAGCTGACTGCCGAGCAGAACCACCAGAGTTACGACCAGTTAAAGGAATCTCTGGTTAAGGAAGGCGTGCCGTTCAGCGTCTTCGAGAAAGAAATGATGGCGCAAACCGCCTGGCGGAAAGTCGTTCAGAAGGAAATCCGCCGCCGTATCGAGGTGACCGACGCGGAAATCGATTCCGCCTATTCCAAGCTGATGTCCAGCATAGCCAAGCCGCAATACGTCGTCGCCGAAATATTCCTGCCGGTGGATAGTCCAACGGACGATTTGCGGGTGAAGGACTTCGCCGCGCAGCTTGAAACCCAGTTGGAGCATGGCGCCAACTTCGCAAAACTGGCCCAGCAATTCAGTCAGGCGGCCGGCGCCGCCGAAGGCGGCGACATGGGACAGGTGCAGGACGGCGAATTGCCGGACGAGCTTAATCAAGCGCTTGTCAAGATGCAGGCCGGGCAGATCAGCGCGCCGATCCGTACGCAGGCCGGCTACCACATCCTTCTGCTGCGGGCGAAGGGCGATGCGCTGGCCGGGGATCCCAGGGAGGCGGAGGTCCATCTGAAGAATGTGTTGATCCCCTTTAACCATCAACCGAGCAAGGAAGAAGTCCAGCAGATGTTGGTGGACGCGCAGAAAGTCCGCGCCAGCCTTCCGAATTGCGCCGCCGTCGACGAAAAGGGGCGCCGCGACGGCCTTGGCGGCGATATCGGCGGCCCGAACCAGATGACGAAGATCGGAGCGCTGCCGCAGGGCATCGCGGCGCTGGTCGCTTCGCTCCAGGTCAATCAGATGAGCCAACCGATTCCAACCAATGACGGCATCATGATGTTCATGGTCTGCGCCAGGAAGGACCCGCCCAAGCACCAACCGCCAACCCGCGATCAGGTCGCCAACCAGCTTTACATGGAGCGGCTGGACATGCAGCAGCAACGTTATCTGAGCGACCTTCGATCCTCGGGATTTGTCGACGTCCGCGTTTAGCGGAGGGTTAGCCGGCCGGGTTTCGCCCGTGGCGGCGCCGCTTTGCCTGACCATGGGCGAGCCGGCGGGAATTGGCGGCGAGGTGGCGATCAAGGCGTGGCGAGCGCGCGACGCCGTTAACATCCCGCCTTTCTTCATGATCGACGATCCGGAACGGCTGCGCGGTCTGGCGGCAAGGATCGGGATGGATATTCCGATACGGCGCATCGACTACCCAAACGAGACGGCGGCGACATTTCCGAACTACCTTCCCGTTCTGCCCCTTTCAGGGCCTGTCATCGCCATTGCCGGAAGGCCGCACGCCAGGAACGCCGGGCTGGTCATTGAAAGCATCGCGCGTGCGCACGCGCTGATCCTTGCGGGTGAGGCTTCCGCCATGGTGACCAACCCGATCCAGAAGGCGACGCTGTATGAAGCCGGATTCGCCTATCCCGGCCATACCGAATTCCTGGCGGCGCTGGACAAATCGGAGACGCCTTCGGTGATGATGCTGGTCGTCGATGGGCTTCGCGTCGTGCCTGTGACCGTGCATCAATCATTGCGGACAGCGCTCGATTCACTCTCGGTCGACGGTATCGTGACCAAGGCCAGGATCGCCGCGTTAGCGCTTCGCGATCGATTGGGCATCGCCGATCCGAGGATCGCCGTGGCGGGGGTTAATCCCCATGCGGGGGAGAACGGCGCGATGGGGCGTGAGGAGATCGAAATCGTCGGCCCCGCGATCGCCGCATTGCGCGCGGAAGGTTGGCGGGTGGAGGGGCCAAAATCTCCCGATACGATGTTCCATGCCCGCGCGCGGGCGGAATATGATGTCGCGATTTGCCACTACCACGACCAGGCTTTGATCCCACTGAAAACGATCGATTACGATAACGGAGTCAATGTTACCCTGGGGCTAAGCTTTATTCGCACCTCGCCCGACCATGG
>CAJCJC010000173.1 GCA_903970575.1 Alphaproteobacteria bacterium | reverse complement strand
GGGCGAGCTGCTGGAAGCAGGCGACATCGTCATCGACGGCGGCAACTCATTCTATCAGGACGATATCCGGCGGGCGCAGGCCCTGAAGCAAAAAGGAATTTTCTATGTCGACGCCGGCACAAGCGGCGGCGTCTGGGGGCTGGAGCGCGGCTATTGCCTGATGATCGGCGGCGATACGGCGATCGTGGATCATCTCGACCCGATTTTCGCGACGCTGGCGCCGGGGCAAGGCGACATTCCCCTAACGGCGGGGCGAGAGGCCAATACGGCGGAGCGCGGCTATCTGCATTGCGGCCCCAACGGCGCCGGCCATTTCGTGAAGATGGTCCATAACGGCATCGAATACGGGCTGATGCAGGCCTATGCGGAAGGCTTCAACATCCTGCGCAAGGCGGCGTCCGAGGAGGTTCCGGAGATTCGTCGCTATGACCTCAATCTTCCGGATATCGCCGAGGTTTGGCGGCGCGGGAGCGTTGTGGGGTCCTGGCTTTTGGACCTTACGGCGGCGGCGCTGGCGGCCGATCCGCAACTCACCGGCTATAGCGGGTTCGTTCAGGATTCGGGCGAAGGGCGTTGGACGATCAACGCGGCTGTCGAGGAGGCGGTGCCGGCCCCGGTTTTGACCGAGGCGCTGTTCGCCCGTTTCCGATCACGTGAGGAGAACTCCTTCGCCGACAAGATGCTATCGGCGATGCGCCATGGTTTTGGCGGCCATGTCGAACCGAAGACCGGAGGGTGACCATGGACGATAGAACCCAACCCGCGCCGCCCTGCGCGCTGGTCATTTTCGGCGGGGCCGGCGATCTGACCAAACGATTGCTAACGCCGGCGCTTTACCATTTGCGCCGTTCGAAGCTGATGCCCGAGAATTTCGCGATGATCGGCTTCGCGCGCACCGATCTGGACGATCAAAGCTTTCGCGCGGAAATCGGCAAGGGACTCGCGGAGTTCAGCAAGAGCAAATTGGTGGCCGCCGACCGGGACTGGCTGCTGAAGCGGATGCATTACGTCAAAAGCGGCTTTGAAGATCCCGCCGGCTATGACGCGCTGAAAGCCCTGCTCGAAAAGGCCAATAAGGAGCACGGCACGGAGGGGAACGTTCTTTTCTACCTCGCGACGCCGGCGCCGGCCTTCGCGCCGATCGTCGAGCAGTTGGGTCGGGCGGGGCTTGTCACCCATGACGATACCGGGCCGTGGCGACGCGTGATCGTGGAGAAGCCATTCGGCACCGACCTGCCATCGGCCGAGGAACTCAATCGTCGGCTACAGGCGGTGCTGAGCGAAGACCAGATATTCAGGATAGACCATTATCTGGGCAAGGAGACGGTCCAGAACATCATGATGTTCCGGTTCGCCAACGGCATTTTCGAGCCGCTTTGGAACCGGGATCATATCGACCATGTCCAGATCACGGTGGCCGAGACCGTGGGGGTGGAAACGCGCGGCAAGTTCTATGATTCCACCGGCGCGCTCCGCGACATGGTGCCGAACCATCTGTGCCAATTGCTGACCATGACCGCGATGGAGCCGCCGACACGGTTCAACGCCGATGCGGTGCGGACCGAGAAGGCGAAGGTGCTGGACGCGGTGCAGATCTATCGACCGGAGGATGTGGCGCGCAACGTGGTGCGCGCCCAATACGCGGCGGGCGATGTCGGCGGCAAGCATGTGGCGGATTACCTGAAAGAGCCGAATGTGGCCCCGGATTCGGCGACCGAGACCTATGTGGCCATGAAGCTGAGCATCGATAATTGGCGCTGGGCCGGCGTTCCGTTCTATCTGCGCACCGGCAAGGCGCTCGCCAAGCGCCAGACCGAAGTCGCCATCCAGTTCAAACAAGCGCCGTTCGCGATGTTTCGCGACACGCCGGTCGACAGTCTGCCGCAGAACGACCTGATCATCCATGTGCAGCCGGACGAGGGGGTAACGCTGCGGCTGAGCGCCAAGGTGCCCGGGCCCACGGTGCATATCGGCGGCGTGGAGATGCGGTTCAACTATAAGGATTATTTCAAATCGACGCCGAGCACCGGATACGAAACGCTTATCTATGACTGCATGAAGGGCGACGCATCGCTGTTCCAGCGCGCCGACAATATCGAGGGTGGCTGGCGCATCGTTCAGCCGATACTAGATGCGTGGGCGAAAGCGGGAAAGGTCAAGCTGCCAACCTACCCCGCCGGCAGTTCCGGGCCGGATGAAGCCACGGCGCTGATCAAACGGGACCACCGGCGCTGGCGCCGCATCGATCGCGGGCCGGACTGGAAGCTGTCAAATGCCGCCGAATGACCATCTATCGCCGTGGACGGGAAAGATTTCCCTGCTGCTGTCGGATGTCGACGGAACACTGGTCACCCATGACAAGGTATTGACGCCGAGGGCCATCGCCGCGGTCGAGAGTCTGAGCGAGATGGGCATTCAGTTCACAGTGACCAGTAGCAGGCCGCCGCGCGGACTGGTGAAGCTGATCGCCCCGCTTCACCTGACATTACCGATCGGCGGTTTTAACGGAGGAACGCTGTTCCGACCCGACATGTCGATCGTGGAAAGCCTGCTTCTATCGCCCGAGGCGGCGAAAGAGGCGATGCGGATCATCCTGGCGCACGGCATGGACGGGTGGGTTTACACGGAGACGGAGTGGCTGGTGCGTGACCTGTCCGCGCCACATGTGGCGCGGGAGGAGTTCACGCTCAGCTTTCCCGCCAAGGCGGTTCAGGATTTCGGCGACGCGCTGAACCATGTCGGCAAGCTGGTGGCGGTCGGCGACGACCCGGCGGCGATAAGTAGGTGCAACGAAGAGCTGTCTTCCGCGCTGGGTAGCCAAGCGTCGGCGACGCGCTCGCAGAGCTTTTTCATCGACGTGACCCATCCGGACGCCAATAAGGGAACGCTGGTTGGCACGCTCTCCAGGCTATTGTCGATCCCGGCCGAGGAAATCGCGACCATCGGCGACATGCGGAACGACGTTCCGATGTTCCGAAAGAGCGGCCTTAGCATCGCGATGGGCAACGCGGATGGCGATGTCAAATCCGAGGCGAAGCGGGTGACCGACACGAACGAAGCGGACGGCTTCGCCAAGGCGGTTGAGAATTTTCTACTGAACCGGGATGGAGCGGCGGCATGACCGAACGACGTCTGATCGTATCGCCCGACCCGGCGGCTTTGGCCCTGCGCGTGGCGGATTGGCTCGTCGAAAAGGCGCTCGCCAAGCAAGGAGCTTTCGCGGTGTCCCTGGCCGGTGGAACAACGCCACGCGCCCTCTATGAATTGCTGGCCCAGGCGCCGTTTATGGCGCGCCTGCCGTGGGACAGGGTCCATTGGTTCTGGGGCGACGAGCGCTTCGTGCCGCAAGCGGACAAGCTCAGCAATTATCGAATGGTGTGGGATGCGATGCTGTCCAAGGCGCCGGTCCCGCTCGAAAACGTGCACGCCGTGCCCACCGAGGGAATGACGCCGCAGCGATCGGCGGCGCTCTATGAGGCGAATCTGCAGCGCTTCTATGGCTCGGACCAACTCGATCTGGCTGGGCCGCTGTTCGATGTCACGCTGTTGGGGCTGGGGGCGGACGGACATACCGCGTCTCTGTTTCCGGGAACGCAGGTGCTCGCCGAACGCGTCCGATGGGCCGCCGCCGTGATCGGGGCCAAGGACGAGCCCCGCATCACCCTTACCTACCCCACGCTGGAAAGCAGCCGCGCCGTCGCATTCCTGGTGGACGGCGATGGTAAACGAGAAATTCTGGGGCGCTTCCTCAAGGGAGATTCAAGCTTGCCGGCGTCGCGCCTGAAACCGAGCGGAGAGTTGTACGTGTTCGCGGACAAGGCCGCGGCGGGGTGATGGGCGTTGCCTAACTAATCGCTAGTGAACGCCTCAGCCCCGTGGTATTTATCGTTAGGTAACTGCCAGGGCGCGGTCCGATGCATGATACGGCTGTTTTATATTATGGTCGGTTTGTCCTCATCGCGGTGATGGTTCCGGCTATCGCTTTGCTCGGTTGGCGCGTATTTAAGATGGCCGGTCGTGCGAATTATTCATGGATTCGGTACTACAACCAACCGCGCCGCCGCAATTCGATCGCTCTAATTTATGCCGGAGCCGGCATAATATTCTGGAACTTGATCGCTTTTGGCTTTGTGCTTCCGGCGATCGTTAGGGCTTCCAGTCAATTCGCCGGGTTACGGGCCTTGGTGTTTTGGACGTTTGCCCTGATTTTTCTTGTGGGAATCGGCGAAATGATGGTTGGTTTCGTCCTGTGGCGTCGGCAAAAGCGGGCGGGGCAAAATAGGGATAGCGCTGCCGCGTTCTAATTCCTGACGGCGGCCTGAACGAACGTCGCCGGCGAGACGATCGGGATCGATCGAAAAGGATTGAGCATGAGCAGGTCGGCGTCGCCCGACAGGATAAGGTCCGCGCGGCCGTTCACCGCAAGTTCAAGAAACTTGTCATCCGTTGGGTCGCGGCATGCCTTAATGCGCTCCTTAACCGCAACCAGTTCCGCTTTTTGCAGCATCTTCGCAAGATCGTCGCGATAGAATGTAGCCGTGATGGCCGCCAGACGGGGGCGTTGCAGAACGAGCAAGACTTCTTTTTCGGTAAATACCGATTTCAGAAGGATGGCGTGACGGTCGATCCAACTTACGGCGATACGCGGGAAAGAGTTGGATTTGAGAGCGGCGCTTACGAAAACATTCGTGTCGACAACGACCCTCATCCTTCGATCTGATCCGCAACCTCTCGCTGGGCTTGCTTGATCATCCGGTCGATGGCGTCGTCGCTCAATCCGGTCGCGATCACTAAAGGACGGGACGCCTCACGCGCCTTCTGAAGCCAATCATCGGCATCAACCATAATCGTCACATGCTGATGATCGGAAACGCCTAAACGGCGCAACTCCGCGGTGACTTGGCCAGCCGTCGTTTCGATTATCCGCTCGATCGATGTCGTCATCGCTGTTCCGCTAAAAAAATAAGCCGTTTCGCTCCGAAACCATTGTGAATTTAAGCCATTTCAAACGGGAACGCCATGACCGGAGGCTTCAGCGGCCGCCGCGCGGTCCAGGGTCACTTGGTAATCGGCGGGATGGGTGAGGCCGAAACCGGACAGGCAGAGTTGGTCGCGCATATCGGCAAGCTCCGGACGGTCTCCGACGGACAGCAAGGCGGCGCGAAGACGTTCAACGATGGCGTCGGGCGTGGCGGGGCTGGCGATCAGGGCGGGGATGGGGGCGGCGTCGGTGGTTTCGAGGGTGCGGATGCCGGCCATTAATTCAGGAGCATGTCGGCGCATCAAATCATGGGCGAAGCTGTCGAGCGGACCGATATCGGCTTCGCCCGCAAGCAGGGCTTCGACGATCTTGCGGGGGGTGACGTAGGGGCCGACCCAGGGCGGATAGTGCTTTTCGGCGCCATAACGGCTGGCGAGGTGGAAACGCTGGGCGTTGAAGCCGGAGTGGGAGCCGGTCGCGGTGTAGGCGAGGCGATGGCCGAACGTATCGGCCAGGGTCTGGAAGGGCGAATCGGCGCGGACGACCAGATCGGTGAAATAGACGGGTTCGCCGCCGTAACGGACGGCGGCAGGGATGGGCGCCGCGACCAGTTTGGGCTTTTCGGCGCGGCGCGCATAAGGCCAGCCGCACATGAAGGCGGCGCCGAGATCGGGGCGATTCCATAAATTGTCGAGCGCGGCCGGAAAGGCGTGATCGATAACCTGAAGCTCCACGCCGCTGGCGTCCGCCAACCAGGCGAAGAGGTTCTTCCAGGCGGCCGCGGCGCCGGGGGCGACCGCGTACATGCGCGCGTTGGCGATATAAGAAGTCATGCGAATCTGAGGCGTTGGCCGATATCGAGCCGCTTGGCTTTTTCGAGCATCGCGTGGCCAAGGGCGATATCGGACAGCGACAGGCCGCGATGCCAGAACAGGATGGTCTCGTCCTCGCGTTCGCGGCCCGGCTTAAGCCCTGCCACGATCTGGCCAAGTTCAGCGTGAAGCGTTGCTTCGGTGAGCTTGCCGGCCTCGACATGGGGGCGGAGAGCGCCGAGCGGACCCTGGCGGCATTGGCCCCAATCGTCGACCACGAGCTTGCTCATGATGTCGGTCAACGACAGCTCGACCGCGCTCATCGTGCCGTAGGGGACGACGAAGGCGCCGGGTTTGATCCATTCGGTTTTGAGCAAGGGCGCGGGTTCGGTCAGGCGGGATGCCTCGACCACGATGTCCGCCCCGCGCACCGTCGACTCCCAGTCGGTCGTTACCGCGACAGGCTTGCCAAGATCGACGGACAGCCGGTCGGCGAAGGCCTCTCGGCTTTCCGGTCGGCGGGAATGGACGCGGATTTCATCGAAATCGAACAGTTTATCGAGCAGACGTACGTTCCAGTAAGCGGTGCCGCGCGCGCCGATATGGCCCAAAATCTTGCCGCCCTTGCGCGCCAGGTGTTTCGCGCCGATGGCGGTCATCGCGCCGGTGCGCATATCGGTAATGGCTGTGGCGTCCAGGAGGGCGCGGGGCATCCCGGTCGTGGGATCGAAGAGGGTCAGGACCGCCATCTCGGACGGCAGTCCCTGTTTATAGTTGTCGACATAGTCACCGACGATCTTGACGCCCGCGAGATTGACGGACGCGCCGATGGCGCCGCGCAGCACGTTGAAATGGCCGTGGACATGCGGGTCCGGCGTCAGATGCACGCGGGGTTCGATCACCGTCTCCCCCCTGCCCTGCGCGGCAAGGCCGGATTCGACGGCGGCCAGAATCTCCGCGTCGGTTATGGCGAGCGCCGCGATGTCGAGGCCGTTCAGAAAATCGATATAGATCGGGGGGTGGGAACTCACCGCGCCATCATCGGAAGATTCAACCCCTGCTCCCGCGCGCAATCGATGGCGATGTCATAGCCGGCGTCCACATGGCGCATGACGCCGGTGGCGGGATCATTCGTGAGAACCCGCCTGATCCGGCGGGCGGCGTCATCAGTGCCGTCGGCGACGATGACGACGCCCGAATGCTGCGAGTAGCCGATGCCGACGCCGCCGCCATGGTGGATCGACACCCAGGTGGCGCCGGA
>CAJCJC010000172.1 GCA_903970575.1 Alphaproteobacteria bacterium | reverse complement strand
CGGCCGGGCGATGGAGGTGCCCAGCAGATAGACACCTTCATAAAGCGCGTTGGCGCGAAACATCGGAAAGACGTAATCGCGGACAAATTCCTCGCGCAGATCTTCGATGAAGATATTCTCGGGCTTGATGCCCAGGGTCAGCGCCTTCTGCCGCGCCGGTTCGATCTCCTCGCCCTGCCCCAGATCGGCGGTGAAGGTCACAACCTCGGCGCCATATTCGGTCTGCAGCCATTTGAGGATGACTGAGGTGTCAAGCCCACCCGAATAGGCCAGCACCACCTTCTTGACCGCGCCCTTTTGTATCTCCGCCATGATATCGAGGTCCCCTGTGTTTTCCCTCGCCCCAACAGGGAGAGGGAATTCGGGTGTCTTATCACTCACGCGATCTTTTTCTCAATCCAGCGGCCGCGTGCCCTTCAGCGCGTTCAGGAAATTCGCGGTCCAGTCCTGGATGGTGTTGGCGCGCAGCACCGCCATCATGTCTTCCCAGCGCGCGCGCCGCTCCTTAACGTTCATGGTCAGCGCGGCGTTGATGCTGGCGCCGATGTCGCTTGGGTCCAGCGGGTTGACCAGAAGGGCGGATTTCAGTTCCGCCGCCGCCCCCGCGAAACGCGACAGAACCAGGACCCCAGGGTCCTCCGGGTTCTGTGACGCGACATATTCCTTGGCCACCAGGTTCATCCCATCCCGCCACGGCGTTACCAACCCGACACGGCTGGCGCGATAAATACCCGCCAGAGCCGTTCGCGTCACCGTACGAACGACGAAGCGGATCGGCGTCCAGTCGATCTCCGAGTATTTTCCGTTCACATGCCCCGCCGCGTGTTCGATTTTGCGCCGTAACTCCTGATAAGTGACGACGTCTGACCTGGAGGGCGGCGTGATTTGCAGGAAGGTGAATTTTCCCGCCTGCTCGGGCCAGGTCGACAGCAATTCGTCGATAGCCTCGAACCGCGTCGGTATGCCTTTGCTGTAGTCCATCCGGTCGACCCCGATGATCAGCGCGCGTCCATTTAGGCTGCGCTTCAGCCGCGCCGCCTCGCTCGACCGGGCGCCCCGGGCTGCGCTTAGCGCGAATCCCTCCGTGTCGATTCCGATGGGAAACGCCGCGATCCGGGTCATCCGGTCATAGGCCGAAAGAGACCCATCGATCTCCAGATGCCCATTCGCCTCCCGCGCGATGTAATCCAGAAAGGCGCGCACCCCCGTTTCGGTCTGAAACCCGATCAGATCGTAGGCGCATAGCGCCCGCATGATCATCTCATGATTGGGCAGTGCGACCATGATGTCGGTGGGCGGCATCGGCGTGTGCAGGAAGAATCCGATGCGGTTGGTGACCCCAAGCTTGCGCAGCTCCTCCGCCAGCGGAATCATGTGGTAATCGTGAACCCAGATCAGATCGTCCGGCTGAATCAGCGGCTTCAGCATCCGCGCGAAATAGGCGTTAACCGCGATATAGCCCTTGAACTGCGCCCGGTGGAATTCGATCAGCCCCAACTGATAATGCAGCAGCGGCCACAGCGTGCGGTTGGCGTAGCCCAGATAATATTCATCGTAATCGGATTGACTAAGGTCGACCGTGGCGAAGGTAACGTTGCCGCGCTTCGCGATTTTGGGCGCATCGGATCGCGCCTCCGCTACATCGCCGGACCAGCCGAACCAAACCCCGCCTTGCGCCTGCAACGCCTCGCGGATCGCCGCCTCAAGCCCGCCGGCGCGGGATGCGCCCCGGCTTGGAACCCCCACTCGATTGGAGACGGTAATTAATCGGGTCAATGCGCTACCTCCAAGCGCTTTGCTCGCCTGCGTGGCGTCTACCGGCATATCCGCCCAGTGCAAGGAACCGCCGGGCGCCCCCCGCGGTCCCCGCCCCAGTTTTCGAGGGCCCGATTTTCCGGGGTCGGGTTTCCGGGCCCTGTCGGCGCTGAGGTCCAGAACCTGCATATCGATTCTACCTCGCCCCAAGATGCGTGGACTGGCTCAGCGCATCGCAAACATGCAGCAGCCAACGTCGCGTCGCCGCCGGGTCCGCGATGTGGGCCGGCGCCAGGCTTTCGCCGCCGAGCCCTACTTTGATCGCCGCTCCGCCGAATGACAGGGCTGCGTGGAACCCATCCTCGTCGGTGCGGTCGTCGCCGATGAAGACCGGAAACCGCCCATGAAACGGTGGCCCTTCCATAAAACGGCGAACGGCCAAGCCCTTATTCATGGCGCGTGGCTTGATTTCCAACACGCTGTGGCCTTGGATTGTTTCGAGACCGCCCGGATGCCCCGCAACCAGCGACGCCAGGAAATCGCGCAGCTCGTCCTGGTAAGCGGGCGCTTTCCGGTAATGCACCGCGACGCTAAAGCCCTTGGCCTCGACAAGCAGGCCGGGCCGCCGCGCGGCGAATTCCTCGATCGCGGGCAGTAGAGGCGCAACGCCATGTATGGGGGCGAAGGTTTGGGCGCCGACATCGGCGCCGCGCAATTCCGCCCCGTGCTGTCCCGCGACGGGCAGATTGAGCGGGCTCAGGAAATGGTCGAGATCGCTCAGCTTCCGGCCGCTGACCAACGCTACGGCGCCGTTCAGCACGGCGCTCAATCGCTTCAGTATGTCGGGAAGCTCGGATGGAATCCGTACCTCGTCCGGCGTCGGCGCAAGCTCGACCAGCGTACCGTCGAAATCCAGAAACAGCGCCCAGTCGGGCGATGGCGTGGGCAGAGGGGCGACGAATTGCGACATCGCGCAAAAAACCCCGGCAAGCCGAATTGGTTCAGCCCATGCACATGAAATCCCGCATTTCGGCTCTCTGCGCGGCAGGCGCTAAGGCGAGGCTTCGCTCGGTTACTCCGCGGCCTCCGCCATGCTGAAATCCGCATCGATGCGCGGATGGAACTGCGCGTACCAGTCGCGATAGGCGTGGAAGGGGCCGTCGACATTGCTCAGCATCGGCCGGGCGACATAGCGCTTATGCGGCCAGATTTTCCCATCGCTATACTGCTCGGCCCGGGTGACCTCCGTCATCTGGCGGTCGATTTCGGTAATGGCCTCGTCCGACAGCGGGCAGTCCTCGGCGACCAGCAGGAAGGTCATGACCCGATAATGGGTCAGCGTCTCGTCCACCGGCGCGCCGCCCACGTAGGTGACGGTGGTAAGGCCGGGCAACATCGGGCTGTGCGATTCGATGCGGGTGAAGCCGCCGCCGATGACTTCGGCGTCGATGAACGACATCGGCGGCGGCGCGTCCGCCTCGTCCGGGTCTTCATGCCCCGGCGGCAGCACCTTGATTGGGCTCATGAAGCGATGGCCGTCGATCCGGATTGGGCCGTTGCTCATCGCCCGGCCGGTCGAATGCACGCCGGGAAAATGGCCGAAATCGACAGCGTTCTCGAAGATATCCTGCGGGTGCGCGCCGCCGAAATCGTCATGCAGCCGGTGAAAGCCGGTGTTCGGTCGGGCGCGTGATTCGTCCGCGTCGGGTATTCGAAAATACGGCTCCCGCCCGTCCAGATCGTGCCACGCGAAAATCAGGCCGCTGCGTTCGACCACGGGCCAAACCCGAATTCTCGCCCTGGGCGGGATCAGTTTCGTGAATGGCACCCGCGTGCACCGGCCGTCGCTGCCGAACGCCCACCCATGAAACGGGCACACGATGCTGTCCCCATCCACCTTCGAATCGTAACCGAGATGCGCGCCCAGATGCGGGCAATGCGCGTCCGCGACCACCGCCTTGCCGTCCTCGGTGCGGAAGAGAACCAGGTCCTGGCCGAAGTATTTCGCCGGCTTCACGTCCCCTGGGGACAGATCGTCGCTGAACGCGACAATGAACCAGCCGGTCGGATAGGGATGGAACGGGTAACGCGTATTGAATTTGCTGAGCTTCTGCATGGCTTTTTCCTCCCGACAATCGTTGACGCCAGTCGCCGCTGGCTTTGGTGTAAGGATAATGCCGTCCGGCAAATCCCTCAAAGGATTCTGTTGCGCAACATCGATTGCCGATAACCATGGTCGCGGGGCCCGGCGGCGCGTATATCTTCGGCATGTCCCTTCGCTCCATGCTCCTGATCTTTGTCCTCATCGCCCTTTTGCTCGGCGCGGGGTGGACCTCTTTGCATATGTGGAACAGCATCGGCGAAGACGCGTCAGCCGGCGGCAAGGGCATGAGCAACGTCGGCGTCACCGCCCTCATCCTGGGTGGCCTCGGCACGGTGGCGCTTGGCGGCGGCCTGATGACGCTGGTGTTCTTCAGCTCCCGCCACGGCTATGACGACGCGGCCGATCAAAAGACGCGGCCGCCGGAGGATCGCTGAGGGCGGGGTTAGTATCGGGGTGTCATATGCGACCGTATCCAACGGGCAAATGTGACTTCGTCGATTTCACCCGCGGCCACGCTTATCATTGTTCGCGTGGCGTCCACCTTGTCGGCGGTAAGGCTGAAGCCGTTCAAGCCCAGAAATAAGCCGACCGCCAAAAACGCCGCGCGCTTGTTGCCGTCCACGAAGGGATGGTTATGCGCGATGCCCCAACCATAGGCGGCGGCCAGAGCCGCGATATCGGCTTCAGGCTGATAGGCCGAAATGTTGAGAGGCCGCGCCAAGGCCGATTCGAGCAGCCCTTCATCCCGTAACCCTTCCGGTCCGCCATGTTCCGCCAGACTTTCGGCATGAAGCAGCATGATCGCCCGCAAATCGATCCAGCGTGGTTCTGGGATCATTTGGCGAGCGCGCGGAACGTCTCCCGATACTCCGACATGAATTCGCGGCCAAGCTTCAGCTGCTCCTCGATCGCGGGATCATACGGCGTCAGCAGATAGCCGCTCGGCGTCTCGACGGCGAAAAGCTGATCGCCTTTTTCGACCTTCAGGCGATTCAGCATTTCCTTCGGTATGACAGTCCCGGTCGAAGTTCCGACGGCGGTGAGTTTAAGGGTGAGCACGGCAGCCTCCACGTATAAATCATTATTATGAATATACGTATGGGTGCGGCTTCGTCCAATAGTCATTAGCTCTGGCAAATAGGCATGGTCGTTGGAATTCTGAAAGCCGGACTGTCAGAGGGTTTTCGTCGAGACTTTCTCCTGCGGCCACCGCCCCAGCCCGAAAATCCATGTTGCGATTAGGCCGAAATAGGGCGGCAGGAAGATGAACCCCCAAAACGGCGAACGGCCCATCTTGCCGAACACAACCCCGAAAATGCAGCACGTATAGGCCACGGTGACGAAGACGATCATCTGGGTCAGCCAGAACGGGTCGATCCCGAACAGGCGCCAGAAATACTGATAGTCGAAGCCTTCCATGTCAGCGCTTCTCCGGTTTGCGCGGCGCGACCTTGGGCCAGCGCGTAAAGGCCAGGATGCTGCCCACCACCGCGAACCCGAACACCGGAATGACCAGAAACAGCACCGGCCAGGGCGAAAGCCCGGCCCGCCTGAATATCCGGATCATCGGATAGGCCGCCAAGGCGGCGACAAGCGCATGGAGTTCCCACTGCGCCTGGAGTGACGGTCCGTCCATCACACCACGCTCTCCAGCGCCGTCTCGGGTTTTATTTTCTTTTGGCGCAAACTGTCCGATCGCAACTGTCCGCAGGCGGCCAGGATGTCCCGCCCGCGCGGTTCGCGCACCGGGCTCGGATATCCGGCGTCCATCACCACCCGCGCGAAGCGCTCTATCTGCGCGCGCGACGAGCATTCGAAGCCCGATCCCGGCCACGGGTTGAACGGGATAAGATTGACCTTGGCCGGAATCCCGTTCAGCAAGCGCACCAATTCCTGGGCGTCGATCAAACTGTCATTGACGCCTTTCAGCATCACGTATTCGAAGGTGATGCGCCTGGCGTTCGTGGCGCCCGGATATTCCCGGCAGGCCCGCATCAACTCGGCCACCGGATAGGCCTTGTTGATTGGCATCAACTCGTCGCGGATGGCGTCGTTCACGGCGTGAAGGGAAACGGCGAGATTGACGCCAAGCTCCGCCCCGCAGCGGCGCATCATCGGCACGACGCCGGAGGTGGACAGCGTGATGCGTCGCTTGGAAATCGCGATGCCCTCGCCATCCATCGCGATTTTGAGCGCCGCCGAGACGTTGTCGTAATTATAGAGCGGCTCCCCCATCCCCATCATCACGATATTGGTCAGCGTGCTGACGGTTTCATTGGGGTTCGCGCCCGGCGCGGGCCATTCGTTCAGCGCGTCGCGGGCGGTTAAAATCTGCGCCAGAATCTCCGCCACGCCCAGATTGCGCACCAGCGGCTGCGTCCCGGTATGGCAGAACCGGCAGGTCAGCGTGCAGCCCACCTGGCTCGACACGCACAGCGCGCCCCGATCCGATTCGGGAATATGCACGGTTTCGACTTCCTGCCCGTCGACCATGCGGATCAGCCATTTGCGGGTCCCATCCACAGATTCCTGGTCGCGCGTCACCTCGGGTCTGTCGATGGAAAATGTGTCGTCCAGCAATTGCCGCACCGGCTTCGCGAGCGTCGTCATCGCCTCGAACGAGGTGACGCCCCGGTGATAGAGCCAGTGCCAAACCTGCCGCGCCCGGAAAGCCGGCAGGCCAAGGCCCGCCAACGCCGCCTCCAGCGCGGGTCGGTCGAGCCCGATCAGGCCCGGCTTGCCGGCGCCTTGGGCGGGCGGCGCGAACACGCCGGCATGGGAATGGGCGCTCATCGTCTAACTCTTTCGCTTCCTGCGCCCAGGTTTTGGCGCGGTCTCGGGCTGCGCCACCGGGCACGCCCTGTCCAAGGCCAACAAGGCCGGTCCGAAGCCCTTCAGGCTGAACGTGTCGGTGGTCGCTGGGCCGCCCTTCATCTGTCCCGTCACCACCAAAGTCGACCCTGTCCTGATCGCGGCGACAATCTGCGAATCGTCGCCGTCTTCGGCCCAGGCGGCGGCGCCCGCCGTGAAAAGATGAAACTGCCGGCGCCCTATGGTCATGAGCACGGAACTGCCATCCTCATATGTATATCCCGGATTGACGCTGACGACCCCCTTCTTGCCTTCGGCCGGTCGATTGGTGATCAAAACGACGGCCGGACGGCGGCGGGGGACGGCGTCGCTCGACCGATCCAGGCCGGACGCCAGATAGCATATCCGGGCGCCGTTATCCTCGAACCCATAGAGCGACCAATCGTAATACAATCCTTCGAGGGATGGTTCGGCCCTATCCGGCGTATCCGGCTCGGCCGCGCTTGCGGATTGGGCTATCAGCGACAAAGCGAGAGCGGCCGCGCCGATCAGCGTGGAGCGGATAAGAATCGATACGCGAATCATGGGCAACGGATCGTATGCTCAAACGCCATTTGGCGCGATTCGATAGGCCAAACTTGAATTTAAGTCAAAGCAGCGGCCTGCTTTCACGAGGCGGATGCGCGGAACTTCCCATCATGTTCCGCGTGGCCTATTCTTGGGATCGCGCTCCACGATCGGCGCGGATTCGTCAATCGTTGTTCATGTGGCAGTGCCTCCAGAAACCCTTCCCCGCGGCCCCTCTTCACTCGAAGACTTGATCTTAGCGGTCGGCGCGCGGCAGGATCGCGCGGCCTTCGGGGCGCTATTTTCGCATTTCGCGCCCAGGGTAAAGGCCTATCTCGCGCGCACCGGGTCGGATCAGGCCACGGCCGACGAGTTGACGCAGGAAGTCATGCTGTTGGTGTGGCGCAAGGCGGAGCGTTTCGACCCCAGACAGGCGACGGCCTCGACCTGGATATTCACGATCGCCCGTAACAAGCGGATCGATCGGTTCCGGCGGGAGCGCCAGGCCGATATCGATTTCGAGGATCCGATTTTCATTCCCGAACCGGAGACCCCGCCGGATCGAAGCCTGGAACTCGCGCAGCAGGCGCGGACGATCGCCGCCGCGGTCCAGGCCCTGCCCGAAGAACAGGCCGCCTTGCTCAAGATGGCGTTTTACGACGGCAAGTCTCACAGCGTCATCGCCGCGGAAATCGGCTTGCCGCTCGGCACGGTGAAATCGCGCTTGCGCCTGGCGCTCGGCCGCCTGCGGGGCAGAATAGAACCCCCAGAGGAAGACGGCTGAGCAAAATCTAGTCTGAACGGTCTATAAAGCGGCGCAGGATTGATCCACTTCGAACAGAGATGCGTAGAATTGGTCATGTAAGCATGTCCGTCGGTCTGGACGTGTCTTTTTGTTCTTGGCGTCGAAGGCCCTTTATGATGGACCAAACCAAACCACGTGTCGGCGCCGCGAAACCATCGCATCACCCAGGCGAAGAGGTATTGCTCGATTACGCTATTGGCGCGTCCTCACCCGCCGAGGCCCTGGTCATCGATTTGCATCTGGAATTCTGCGCTCAGTGCCGGCGGACTGTGGATGATCTTTTAGCGGTCGGCGGCGCCTTGCTCGACGTTATGGAGCCTGCCTTCGTCTCCCCCCAGATGTTTAACAAGACGCTTCAGGCGATCGGTCAAAATGCGCCGACGTCGCCCACAAAACCGTCTCCGATTCCGCGCGTTCCCACCTTCGCGGTCGGTTGGCCGGCGCCCCTGCGCGACCGGGTCACGGCGAACCGTTTAAAACAATGGCGCTGGCTTCCGGCCGGCTTCCGCGCCTTGCGCATTCCCATGAGCGACGGGGATGCGCGCATCTGGGTCATGAAGGCGCCGGGCGGTCGCGGACCGTTCAAGCACACCCATTCGCGGGAAGAATGGACGGTCGTCCTCCAGGGTGGCTTCACCGACGAGACCGGCAAATACGAGATGGGCGATTTCGTTTCCGCCGGGCGAGACGAGGCGCATCACACCGTGGCCGAACCCGGCGAGGGCTGCATCTGTGTCCTTCTGGTGCGCGCCGAGCCGATTTATACGACGCTTCCCGGCAAGCTGCTCGCCCCGTTCGTCCGGATTTAGCGCAAGCGTCTTCGTTTCGCTTATGAAATCGCGATCTCGGCAGCCGCTATAGGCATCCCCGCTTAGCACGGACATGCGTCAAAACGGGACGGTCGCCTTTCACCGGACCGAAGCGCCACACCCAATAAGATTTATGTCGCCAAGGATCGCGGCATAACGATAATTGGAGGAATATCTTGCGCGGAGGTATGAGACGTCAGTGTCGAGCTTAACCCGAATGCATAAAGATTTGCATGAGTTTCGCGATGGCTGGCGCGCTTTGTTGGCGTCCACCCTGGGTGTCGGAATAGGGCTGACAGGCGCGCCCTTCTATACGATGGGCATTTTCCTGGGTCCCCTTGGCGCGGCTTTCGGCTGGTCGCGCGCGCAATTGTCGGGCGGGGCGCTGTGCCTGCATTTGGGCTACGCCTTTACAGCACCGTTCATGGGACGCCTCATCGATCGCATCGGCGTCCGCAAAGTCGCTCTGACGTCGCTTTTGGGACTTACCGTCGGTTTGTGCTTGATGACGCAAATCGGCCCGAATATCGCGAGCTTTTACGGGCTCCTGCTGCTTATGGCCGTGCTTGGCTGCGGCACCATTCCGACCGTCTGGGCCTATGCCGTCAGCACTTGGTTCCAAAACAATCGCGGCTTCGCGCTCAGCCTCACGTTGACCGGTACTGGCCTCGCCAGCCTAGGCGCGCCGCTGGCCGTAAACGCGCTCATCACCCATTATGGATGGTGGGCGGGCTATCTCGGTCTGGCCGCCTTCGCGGCTTTTGTCGTCATTCCGGCGGTCTGGTTCTTTCTTTCCGAGAAGACCGGCCAGAAAGGCGCCGCGCACGGGTGGACGCCTCGGTCGCCGGGCATTTCGGCGCGTGACGCGCTCGAAACCGTGCGCTTCTGGCAATTGCTCCTTGGCGTCTCTTGCATGTCGCTCGGCACGGGGGCGCTCATTCTGCATTTGGTCCCGATGCTGACCGATGCCGGATTGGCGCGAAGCGACGCCGTCGGAATCGTCGGCTTGCTCGGTTTGGCGGTGATCGCCGGGCGTTTGACCGTCGGCGCCTTCGTCGACCATATCCATGGCCCTTATGTCGCGATC
>CAJCJC010000171.1 GCA_903970575.1 Alphaproteobacteria bacterium | reverse complement strand
TTGATCAATCCACCCTATGGCTTCGAAGCGTGGCTGTCGGAGGCGCTGGCGGAATTGCAGGAGATTCTGGAGCCGCAACATGGGAGCCATGCGTGGCGACGGCTCGGCAGCACATCCCGTGATTGATAGCGTTCGACGATGACAATGGCCCGGAACGCGCGCGTCGAACTTCTTTACCCTTTCGCCGCGCCACCCGCGTTTGAAAGCTTCACCGAAGTCGCGCCAGGCGTGCGCTGGCTGCGCTTTCCGCTGCCTTTCGCGCTGAACCATATCAACCTGTATTTACTGGATGACGGGGATGGCTGGGCCCTGGTGGATACGGGCATTAAATCCGATATTTCCTTTGATTTGTGGGAGCGTCATTTCGGGACCACATTGGACGGCAAGCCGATTACAAGGCTGATCGGCACGCATTTTCATCCCGATCATATCGGCTGCGCCCAGTTCCTCACCGAGCGGTGGAAGCCGGAATTTCTGACCAACCGAACCGAATGGCTGACCGGGGCGTCGCTGCAATCTGAAACATCGGCCAGCGGGCCGGCCCAATTCTGGGGCGATTATTATCGCGGGGCCGGACTCGACGAGGAAACCCTGGCCGCCGTCGCCCATCGCGGCGAAAACTACGCGGCCCGGGTCGGGCGCATGCCGCGCCCATTCACGCATGTGGCCGAGGGCGATGTGCTGTCGATCGGCGGCCGCGTCTGGCGGGCGATCATCGGAACGGGCCATTCGCCGGCTTTGATATGCCTGTATTGCGAGGCTGAAAAACTGTTCATCTCATCCGATCAGGTTCTGCCGGGAATCAGCCCCAATATCAGCGTCGGCGCGACGGAGCCGACCGGCGACCCGCTGAGCGACTTCCTCGAAAGCTGCCAAAGGCTGAAAGCACTGGACCCGGAAACCTATGTCCTGCCCATGCACGGACGGCCGTTCTATCGGCTGCATGAACGGCTGGACGAGTTGATGCGCCATCACGACGAACGCCTCGCCGTCACGCTCGAGGCCGCGAAAGAGCCAATCACCATCGTCGAATTGCTGCCGATACTGTTCAAGCGCGAACTCGATTTTCAGCAGATGCAATTCGCGGTCGGCGAGGCGATGGCGCACGCCAATCACCTGGTCACGCGCGGCGACCTAAGCCGCATCGCGGAGCCGGGAAAGCCGATCCTTTATCGAGCGCGGTAGGCCGCTGATCGCCCCTGGGGAACAACCCGGCGGCCTTACAAATCGGCGTTTGGGAAATTTTGGACAATTTATTGAAGGTTTAAGGCCCCTGCCAAAGCGCATTTGGGGGAAGAAGACCAGCCTGTCCTCAAGCGCAGCCGAGGTGGCGACGCAAAACTTGAAGGATGGCAATCATGACAATCGTATCTTTCCGCGCACAGCAGGTCTCCCGCAAATCCCGGGCCGCGCCGGCGGTTTCCACCGCAATAGCCGTGGTCGGGGCGCTGACGGTCGGGTTGGCCGCCGCCGTTATCGGGAATAATACGCACCATGACTGGCAGGCCAAGATCATCCGCTTTACGACCCAGCCGGCGAAGGCCGCGCCGAGCCAGACCAAGCCTGTGACGCCGGCAGGCAGGGATACGGGAACCTGAGGTTCTTTTACTGTTCGAACCCAGCTTTGCCGAGCCCTTCGGCGAAGCGGGGTCCGAGCGCCCGGGCGAACTCCGTGGCGCTGGCGGGAATGGGGCCGGGCAGCGCGCGATAGCCGGCCAGAGCCGCGTTCGCCGCCCGCGCGTCGCCGCGCAAAGCCTCGGCGCTAGCGATGACGAGCCAGGATTGGGCAGTGTCGATTGGCGCGTCGACCGCGATCGCGATCGCCTTGCGCGCATGGGCCACCGCGTCCTCGTCGAGCCCCAAAGCCAGATCGACGGCGGCGAGGCTCGCCTGCACGTCCCAGATTTTATCCCAATCCTCGTTGCGCTCGGTTTCCTCAAGCAGCGCCTTCGCCTCCTCAAGCCTGCCGGATTGAGCGCGCAGACGTCCGAGCATCCAGGTCGTGATCACCGATCCGCCCGCCGCGTAGGCATCCGGCCGATAAATCACGTCGATCGCCGCCATCGCTTCCGCGATCCGCCCGGAGCCGATCAGGAGGAGAGATTTGTTATACTGAAAAAATGAATTTGCCGGGTCGCGCGCCATCAGTTCCTGGTTTTCCGCCGCCGCGCGGGCGAGCGCGGCCTCGGAGTCGGGCAGCCAGTGAAAGATCGCGGCAAAGACACGCTCCCTGCTGTCATAGCGCAGCGCTAAGGGGTAACCCGGCTGCAACGCCAGAGCGCGCCCTAAATAGTCCAGCGAGCGCAGAATGGACACGCGGTTGACGGAGCCGGCGCCATACTCGGCTTGAGCCCGAATGACCCAATCGCGCGCATCCGGCTCTCGTCCGGCCGCGAGCGCGACTTCGCGGCGGTTGATTTCCAGTTGCACATTATGGGCGATCTGATCCAATACCGGACGGATAGAGGCCCCGTCCGCAGGCAGAGGCCGGGTGCGGTTGTTCAGCACCTGCTGGTCGCTGGGCGCGTCGATCAGCGTATAATGAAGATATCTGGCGTCGCCCGATTGCTCGATCCGGCCGGTCAGGACGAAGTGGACGTCGAGACGGCGCGCGATTTCCGGCGTGGTAAGCTTCTCGGTCTTGAACTCGGCCGCGGTCATCGATGTTCCGACGACCCAGCTTTGCAGACGGTCGGTGACCCGGTACGTCATTTTGGCGGCGAGAGGGGTTTCACCGCCGTTCTCATCGTCGAACGGGAGGATCAGGAGCGTCTGTCGCCGATCCTGCCCGCTGGGATCGACATCCGAATAGGTCGACGGGGCGGTCTTGGAATGGAAAACTGCGCCGCGCCAGAGCCCAATTCCGGCCACGAGGATCAGGACGGCCGCCGCGGCGAGCAAGGCGGGGCGAGTGCGTTTGATCATTGGCGCGGCGCGGCGCGGCTTTCTTGGCGACACTGGAGCCGAAACATCGGCGTCCTCGATGGCGACGGGCGTCACGAAGCGGTACCCCCGACCTGGAATGGTGACGATATGACCCTGGCCGTCGCGCGTATCGCCGAGCGCGCGGCGCAGCGCCGACATATGCACGGTCAGATTGCCCTCCTCCACCACGCTGCCGGGCCAGACGGCCGTGAGCAGAGCATCCTTGGACATGATCTCGCCCTGATGCGCGACGAGCGTCGCCAGAAGTTCGAACGCGCGGCTGTTGAGCGGGACCGGCACATCGCCATGGGTCAGCACGCCCCGCGCCATGTCCAGCCGAAACGGGCCAAAACTATAGACCGGAGGCGCCTTTACTTCGTCCACGAACCCTCGTCGATAACGCTGCGATGTCCCGAAAAGGCGCATCGGCTGGAGAGCGCCAATGGCCGATATCGTTATGGGCGTTATAAGACAACCATGCGACGCCCTCAAAGCCTGGCGGCTAGCTTTTCGTCGATATTGTCGGCGCGGCCGGCGCCGTGTAATGAGCGGCATGATTTTGGACCGGAACGACCGCGCGCTCGATTTCCGTAGCGACAATGTCGCTGGCGTTCCGCTGGAAATATTGCACGCGCTGCAAGAGGCGAACCGGGGCTCGGACTCGTCATATGGCGAGGATGCGGTCAGCAAACGTCTGAAGACGACTTTAGAGGCTTTGTTCGAGCATGAACTCGCGGTTTTCCCGGTTGCGACCGGATCGGCCGCCAACGCGCTGGCGCTCGCCCATCTGACCCCCGGATGGGGGTCCGTGCTGTGCCATGAGGGCGCCCATATCGCGACCGACGAATGCGGCGCGCCCGAATTCTTCACTGGCGGCGCCAAGCTGGCGGGGTTGCCCGGCGCCGATGGCAAGCTCTCCGCGGCGGTTGTCGCGGCCTATCTGGCGCGGGATTCGCGGGGGGTGCATCACGTGCAACCGGCCGCGATCAGCCTGACCCAATCGACCGAGGCTGGAACGTGCTATAGCGCGGCCGAGATTGGCGCGATCACCAGCATCGCGCGCGCTCATGGGCTGAAGACCCATATGGATGGCGCGCGCTTCGCCAACGCCGTCGCCGCTCTGGGCCGCACGCCGGCCGAGATCACCTGGAAGGCGGGCGTCGACGTGCTGTCGTTCGGGCTGACCAAGAACGGCGCCATCTCGGCCGAAGCCATCGTCTTTTTCGATCCGGCCATGGCGGAGACCTTCGGCTATCGGCGCAAACGCGGGGGGCATCTCTTCTCCAAGATGCGATTCGTCTCCGCCCAATTCGAGGCTTTGCTGAAAGGTGGCCTGTGGCTGGCGCTCGCCGGGACCGCCAATGCGATGGCCGCGCGGCTCGCCGCGGGGCTGTCGGCGCTGCCGGACGTAAGCCTCGTTTACCCCGTCCAGGCCAACGAAGTCTTCGTGGCGATGCCCGAGGCGCGCCTCGCCGCGCTGGAACGGGCGGGCTACCGATTCTACCGGTGGGACGCGCCGGTGGGCGGGGCAATCAGATTGGTGACTGCGTTCGACACGGACGTCGGCGCGGTGGACGCATTCATCGAGACGGTGGCGTCCCCGGACCAAGGCGCCTAAACTCCAAGCGCATGAACGCCCGATAACCGAAAAAGGATAAGCGATGCGCAATGGCGTGCTGTTTGGCCCTGGCGACCTTCGCATCGTCGACGCGCCCATTCCGGAGCCCGCCGAGGGCGAGGTGATCGTCAAGGTCCATCGGTTCGCGCCTTACGGAACCGATCTGGCGTTCTATCTGGACAAATGGAAAATAACCAAATTTCCCTCGGGGATAGGCTCCGAGTTTTCAGGGTTCATCCATGCGATCGGCCCTGGGGTGATCGGATGGGCCGAGGGGGACGCGGTGACCGCGACGGCGATGGCGCATTGCGGAGTCTGCCGCAATTGCCGGAACGGACGTAACAATCTCTGTCTCGACGAAAGCTGGCTGAGGGCGCCGCGCCAGGAAAGCTGCGCCGAATACG
>CAJCJC010000170.1 GCA_903970575.1 Alphaproteobacteria bacterium | reverse complement strand
GATTGGTGTGCAGGGTCAGCCGGCCAAGCCGCTGTTTCAGAATCTCCGGGGTCATGCCGATGATCTCTTGATAGCGGTGCTGGGCCGCCTCCTCGGTGTCGCCGAGAACGGGGCTGATCAGGAACATCACCTTCGCGGAATCGGGATCGCGCCCGTGCCGAACCATGCGTTCGCGCACGTCGTCGCGAAAATCCTTTAGCGCCTTGACGCTGTTAAGGCCGAAGGTCGAGCACAGGATGATGTCCGAATGCTTGGCGGCGAAGTCGCGCCCCGCGGGGGATGAGCCGGCCTGACAGATGACCGGCCGCCCCTGGGGCGACCGCGAGACGTTGAGTGGCCCGCGTGACTTGTGCCATCTCCCCTCGAAAACAAACTCCCGCATCTTCGCCGGATCGACGTAGCGCCCGGTCTCTTCGTTCAGTTCATACGCGTCCGGGTCCCATGCGGCCCAGAGTTGCTTCACGAGATCGAGCATCTCGTCGGCGCGGGCGTAGCGCTCGTCATGCGGCGGCTGCTTCTCCTGGCCGAAGGCCTGAGCCGCCCAATCCTCTGACGAGGTAACGACGTTCCATCCGGCGCGGCCGCGCGAAATATGGTCGACCGAGGCGATCTGCCGGGCAAGCAGAAAGGGCGGATAGAACGAGCTCGAAAACGTGCCGATCACGCCCAGCCGCTTCGTATTGGCCGCCAACAGCGTGATGATCGGCAGAGGGTCGATCCGGGGCTCCAGATTCTGCTTATCGTTGCTGAAGACCACATGATCTTCGATCATGATGTAGTCAAAGCAAGCGCGCTCCAGCGAACGCGCCATATCGATCAGGAACTCCCCCGTTTCCCAATACTCAGGCAGTACGTCGTTGCCGGCCCAACGGTCGGAACCGTTCGCCGTCCAGCCATGCGCGCGGGGGTTGGTGAACCAAGCCAAGTGAAACATGCGGGCTCCTGATGGACATTAAGTCCAGACGGCGCGCGAATAGACCGAAAACGCCACGCGTTCCACCCTGGACAGCGCTTCCGAACCCAGCACAATATGATGCATTATGCAATCATATTGCCGCCCGCCCCGCCAAGCCTTACACACTCCGTTATGACGATACACGGGCATTCCCTCTCGCCGGATTTTATCTCCAAACGAAATTTGGAGACTGGCCTGCGCCGCGTGACCACCGGCGTCGACGCCCTGGGTCGCTCCGTCATCCTTGGCGATGATATTGTCGCGGGCGATATAAGGGGGTTGCTGGTGTTTGGGGCGGATGCGCCGACCGTGGCCGGCGACGGCGCCGCTCCCCGCATTGAAGGTTGGTGGCCGCCGCCTGGAGGCGTCAGGGTCGCGATCGGTACGCGCGCGCCGGACCAGCCGGGCGAGGGCTCAAGACGCGCGCCGGGCGATCCATGGCCTGACATTGATGACGTCACGGGGTTTCACGCGAGCAACAGCGTCGATATCCTGATTATGATTTCCGGGCGAATCTGGCTGGAGCTCGACGATGGCGTCGAGGTCGCGCTCGGCGCCGGCGATGTCCTGGTTCAAAATGGCGCGCGCCATCGTTGGCGAAACCGTTCCGACGAATGGCCCTTGATGGCCTGCGTTATTTTCGGCGCCCATCCGGCGTCCGACACGTCGCGGCTTTAGGAATACAGGACGGAACATGGAATATCGCCAACTCGGTAATTCAGGCCTGACCGTCTCGGTCGTCAGCCTCGGCTGCAACAATTTCGGGGGAACGCCAATCCACGCGCCCAACGGAACGGTCTATGGGCTGATGGATGTGGAACAGACCCGGCGCGTGGTCGACGCCGCGTTCGACGCGGGCGTCAATTTCTTCGACACCGCCGATGTTTATGGGCAGGGCGGTTCGGAAACCTATCTTGGTCAAATCCTGAAGGATCGCCGCCACGAGGTCGTCATCGCGACCAAATGGGGCTCCGGCATGGATGAGCGGCGGGACATCGCCTGGGGCTCGCGCCGCTATATTCGCCAAGCGGTCGAGGCCAGCCTGCGCCGTCTCGATACCGATTTCATCGATCTCTATCAGATGCACTGGCCCGACCCGCGCACCCCGATCGCCGAGACGCTGGACGCGTTGGATGAGCTGGTGCGTGAAGGCAAGGTCCGCTATCTCGGCTCATCGCATTTCACCGGCTGGCAAGTGGCCGATTCCGACTGGATCGCGCGGACCGGCGGAACCCAGCGCTTCATCGCCGCCCAAAACCACTACAGCTTGCTGGAGCGCTCGGCTGAGGCCGAACTCATTCCCGCCTGCGCCAAGTTCGGCGTCGGATTACTGCCCTATTTTCCGCTGGCCAACGGGTTGCTCACCGGCAAATACCGGCGCGATCAACCCGTTCCGGCGGGAACGCGTCTCGCGGGGCGCGTCATCGACGACGCCACGTATGATTTGCTGGAGGCGCTCGAGACATTCGCGCGGGAACGCGGGCGGACAATGCTCGATATTGCCATGGGCGCCATCGCCGCCAAGATTTCGGTCGCATCCGTCATTACCGGCGCGACCAAGCCGGAGCAAATCCGGGCCAACGCCGCGGCGTCGGAGTGGCGGCCGACTCAAGAAGACATGACAACGTTGAACGAGATTCTGAGCGGCGGTTACACCAGCCGCGCGTAGCGCATTGGCTGCCTCAGCGGATCAGCCTTTGCCGGGTTCGTCACCCCCGGCGACGGGACCCACCAGGACGGGGTCGAGCCGATGGACGGTGAACGGCCCGTTGAAGCACGCCATCATCGGCGCATGGTCGGTGCTGTTCTTCAAATGGAACTGCTTGGCTTCGTCGGATGCGAAATATTCCTGCACCACATAAAGGCTTTCCTGCTCGCTCGACCGAAACAGATCATAGACATGGGTTTCCGGCTCCTCTGCCAGCACCCGGGCCCGGCGCTTGGCGAAGACCTCTTCGAATTCCGCCTCGCGGCCGGGAAGAATGGGGATCAGGGCGAATTCACGAATCATCGGGCGCACTCCAGGTTCGGTCGGTCGATCCGAAACTGCCCAAGCCGCCGCGGAACTGCAAGCGGCATGCCGGACCGTCAAA
>CAJCJC010000169.1 GCA_903970575.1 Alphaproteobacteria bacterium | reverse complement strand
TCCCGCCCGGCGCGCCATGCTAGTTTCAGGCGGGTCGTCGAGGGTGGACCCGGCAACCGGCATCGGTCGGAAAACCGCCTCGACCGGCGGCCTTCCATCAAGCCAAGGCCTGCCCAAGAATCATGCGATTTCACCCGTTTTTGCCCGCGATTGCGAACAGCGTCGCAGCCCTTTTTCTAGCGGTCGCCCTATCCCTCGCCGCCGGAGCCGGGGCCGATCCGATCAGCCGGAATATCGGGGTATTCGGCGATTCGCTGGGAGACGGCGTTTATGGCGGGCTCTATCTCGTCGTCAAATCCCACCCGGAGGACGCGCTGTTCCACTATTCGAAGGTGGGCGCGGGGCTGACGCGGCCGGATTACGCCACATGGTTCACCGAGTTCACCGCGGAGCTTGACCGCGACCACATCACCAACGCGGTCGTGATGTTCGGGTCCAACGATCAGCAGAGCATTCGCGATGAAAACCGGAAAGGCTATATCTTTCCAACCGATACGTGGAAAACAGTGTATCGCGCGCGGGTCGACGCCATTCTGGCGGAGTTCGCGAAGCGCGATATTGCGGTGGTGTGGCTGGGATTGCCCATCATGCGCAAGGACGAAATGAATACGGGAGCGACAGTGCTGGACGACATATTCGTGGCGGAAACCAAGCGGCCGGGCGTGGTATTTCTGCCTCTCATCGATAATTTCAAAGGCGCGGATGGAGGTTTTGCGACCCATCTGCCCGATTCGGCCGGCCGTCTGCGTCAAGTTCGGGCGGATGACGGCGTTCATTTCACGCCCTATGGCTATGAGTTGATCGCCAATGCGGTCTATGCGGCGATCACCGCGCCTGACAAAACCCAGACCCCGGTCCGATAGTGACCGCGTCGCGGCGCCGATCCGCCCACGGCTGCGTTTGCCTGGGGTTCGCCATCCTTCTCGCCGGTTGCGCCGCAATCGCGCGCCACCCCGCGGTGGGCATGGGATCGTCGCCCGGACCGGCGTCGGCCGGGGAACCGGCGACTATGGTGACGGATCGCAACGCGCCAATGCTGACCATGCCGCCGTTGACCGCGTTTTTCAGCGATCTGCGGCGGCTGCAGAACGGACAGTTGGAGCATGTCCGCATCCTGCAGCTCGGCGACAGTCACACCGCCGGCGATTATTTCACCGCCGTGCTGCGGGGCGATTTCCAGGAGAAATTCGGCGATGGCGGACGCGGGATGATGCCGCCGGGCCTGGCCTATCCCGGCCTTCGCCAACTGGACGTCAAGATCGCCCAGACCGGCCGATGGGCGATCAATAACAGCCTGACCGAGCGCGCCAGGGGACCTTACGGGCTAAGCGGGTTCAGCGCGACCAGCGTAAAGGCCGGCGCGACCATGAGCATGACAACGGTGGGTCCGGCGTTCGATTCAGCCAGCGTGGATTTTCTGGAGCGCCCCGGCGGCGGAAATCTTGAGGTCTGGCTCGACGGCAAATTGACCAAAACGATCCCCACCGGCGGCGTCGCGGGCCGGGCGAGGCGCGTTACGATCAACGCGCCCGAGGGCACGCGCAGCCTGGAGCTGATCGCCCGGTCGGCGGGCATCACCATACTGGACTGGTCGACCGACAACAGGCAGCGTGGCGTGCAGTTGATCAGCCTCGGCGTGGTCGGCGCGACCGTGAATATCTTCGACCATTGGTCGCCCGAGATCATCGAGCAAGACATGGCCGCGATCAGACCATCGCTGGTCTTGCTGTCGTTCGGGACCAATGAGGGGTTCGAGACCGCGTTTGACCCGGCCGCCTATCGCGAGGCGTTCGGCGACGCCGTCGCGCGGCTGAAACGCGCCGCGCCGGAGGCGTCCATCATCGTCATCGGGCCGCCCGATGGGCAGCGGGCCGAGGCGCGTTGCCGCGAGGCCTGCCGCTGGACGACGCCGTCGGCGCTGGGTCAGGTGCGCGCGATTCAGCGTCAGGTGGCCGAGGCCGATGGAGTCGATTTCTGGGACTGGTCAAGGGTGATGGCGCCGGATGGCGGGATCGACGCCTGGGTGCATGCCGATCCGCCTCTGGCGCGGGGGGACCATGTCCATTTCACCGCCGCCGGTTACGAACGCGCGGCGACATTGCTGTACGACCAGTTGATCGATCTCTATGGCAGGTTTCCAGCCGAGGAGCCGCTGAAGAAGCCAAGGCGCAAGGACCAAATCCCGGCGACGGCGAAAAGGCTGCCGTGACCCGGAAGCCGGCATAGACGAAATGCTGTTTCCGACGCTCGATTTCGGACTGTTCTTTCTTGTCACGTTTACGGTCGCCTGGTCGCTGACGCGCTGGCCGGCTTGGCGGTTGGGGTTCCTGACGGCGGCCAGCTATGTCTTTTACGGCTTTTGGGATTGGCGCTTCTGCTTTCTTTTGTTCGGCAGCTCGGTGGTCAACTGGCTGTTTGGCCAACTGATCTTCCGATGCGATGGGGACCGACAACGTCGGATGCTGGTCGGGGCCGCCGTCGCGATCGACCTCGGCGTGCTGGGATTCTTCAAGTATTTCAATTTCCTGCTCGGAAGCGTCAACGCCACGCTGGAATCCCTGGGCGCGGCGCGCGACCTGCCCTATCTCAGCATCGTCCTGCCGGTCGGAATTTCGTTCTTCACGTTCCACGGCATTTCGTATGTCGTCGATATCTATCGGCGAAAGCTGGACCGCCCAGCGACGCTGCCGCTGATGATGCTCTATCTGTCCTTCTTTCCGCAGCTTGTCGCCGGACCGATCGTGCGGGCGGCGCATTTCCTGCCGCAACTGGCGAAACCGGCCGATCCCAATGATATTCGGGCCACGCGCGCGTTCCTGCTGATCCTGGGCGGCCTGTTCAAGAAGGTGGTCGTCGCCAATTACCTGTCGACGGAGTTCGTGGACGCGATTTTTTTCGATCCCTCCCGCCATGGCGCGCTCGATCTGCTGCTCGGCGCTTATGGCTACGCCGTTCAAATCTATTGCGATTTCAGCGCCTATACCGACATCGCGATCGGGGTGGCGGCCCTGTTCGGCTACCGATTTCCCCAGAATTTCGATCAGCCTTATCGCGCGGTGGGGTTCAGCGATTTCTGGCGGCGCTGGCATATCTCGCTGTCGTCGTGGCTCAGGGATTATCTCTATATTCCGCTGGGTGGGAATACCGGCGATTGGCGGCGCTATCGCAACCTCATGATCACGATGCTTTTGGGCGGGTTGTGGCATGGGGCAGCCTGGAATTTCGTGATCTGGGGCGCGATCCACGGTGGGATGCTGGTCGTCGAGCACGCCATATTGGGGCGGCGCAAGCCTGCGGACTGGCCGCTTTGGGGCCGCGTTCTCGGGACGATCGTCACCTTCAATCTGGTGTGCCTGGCCTGGATCTTCTTCCGCTCGCCCGACCTGATCCACGCCGCCGACTTCCTGAGCGGCCTTGGGCGGATCGACGATTCCAGAATCACGGCGACGCCGTTCGTTCTGACGCTGCTGGTCGGTGGGTTGGCGGCGCAGTTCCTGCCGCGCGACAGGGTGGCGATGCTGGAAAGGCTGGCCGTGCGGGCGCCGTTCCCCGTACAAGGGGCGCTGGTCGGCGCGGCGATCGTCGGCATCGCCAGCCTTGGCCCGGCCGGGGTCGCGCCCTTTATCTATTTCCAGTTTTGACGACGATGCCCCCTAAGGAAAAGCGTTTGCCGCGCGACAGACCCCCAATCGAGGTGATGGACGGAGCGGCGCCGGCCCGATTGAGGGCGGTCGCGGGCGCGATCGCCTCCGCGACCGCTATCTCGCTGCTGCTCGGCTCGAACGCCTTGCTGGCCTGGGCCACAGCGCTGCCGGTTGGGCCGACGGGCGATTTTGCGCTCGATCTGGCGCAGCGATGGCAGGAGGCGATGGACAGCCTGGGCCTGACGGCGTTCGCAAGCGCGATTACCGCTCTACTGCATGCATTCCAGGGCGCGGTCTGGCCCGGGACTTAATCAGCCGGTTCATTGGGCGAACCGCCGCCTGAATCCACGCCGCCCTTTTCATCCTCATCCGCGATCGCGCTGATCTGGACATGGTCAGGGACCAGGACGTCCTTGGGCGTTTTGGGCATGCCATCGCCGTGCCCCCGAGCGGTGGAGCTGGAAACGCCCTTCTTGCCGCCATCCGTGCCGACCACCTTGCGGTCATCCAGGTTTTCGATGGTCCGTTCGGTGCGGTTGGCGTTGGTATCGTCCACCATGGTCTGGCTCCAGCCGTTCGTGTTACCGGAGAAGCTGTCGCGTCGCGCGATAGTTCCCCGTTTAATGGGCCCTGTCCCGCGCGGCGCCCTGAATGGCGAGCCATAGCCGCATGGTCTGCATATATTTTCCAGCCAGTTCCTCGAGATCGTCGACGGCCCGATGCCTCGGACCCGCGTTCCGCGCGGCGTGAATGGCGTCGCGCGCGCGGTTTATGGCGTGATCCGCGAAGCCGGGGGTAACGCTCTCAAGCGGCATGCCCTCGTCCAAGGCGATATGCTCGACCATGCGGCGCACGAGTTCGCGCCCGAACGCCTCAAGAGTCTTGACCTTATCGGCCTCATCCTCGGTCAGATCGAAGGGGGTTTCCACCTCGAAAAACCATGGCTCCAGAGGAGTTGCTTGCGGATTGGCCAATGAACGCTCCTGTCATGCCCGCAATGGATGCGGCGCGATTTCATAAAATGCATGAAAACTTCACGCCGGACGACGTACACTCTCCCGGCGTAAAAAATTAACCGGTCATCATGGCGAAGCAGATTTCAACCAATCCGGTCAGAATCATCACGCCGCGGCGTTTTAGCGACGATCGCGGATGGTTTTCGGAAACCTATAGCGAAAGAAGGCTGGTCGCCATCGGTCTCGACCATCGGTTCGTGCAAGATAATCATTCCCTGTCGCGCGCCGCCAAAACTTTGCGCGGGTTTCATTTCCAGCGACCGCCGCATGCGCAGCATAAGCTGGTTCGCTGCGTGCGGGGCGGCGCGCTCGATATCGCGGTCGACCTGCGCAGGGGCTCGCCCAGCTATGGCGCGTGGGTGGGCGCCGAGCTTTCAGCGGAAAACGGCCGGCAGCTCTTTATCCCCGTTGGGTTCGGCCATGCCTTTCTGACCCTCGAGCCGCACACGGAGATGGTCTATAAAGTGTCTGACTACTACGAGCCGGATTGCGAAGGCGGAATTCGATGGAACGACCCGGATATCGCGGTTGCGTGGGACCTTTCGGACGCTCAGCCCCATCTTTCCGCCAAGGATTGCGCATTGCCGTTTCTCAGGGATTTCGACAGCCCGTTTTCGTATGACGGCAACCCGTTAGAGCCCTTGCGGGATCAGGGCTGACATGGCGGCGTCGCGTTTGCGCGTCCTGGTGACCGGCGGGGCGGGGTTCATCGGTTCCGCCCTCATCCGGCGCCTGATCGCGGCGACAGAGCACCAAATCCTCAATGTCGACAAGCTAACCTACGCCGCGACCTGGGGATCCGTGGCGAGCGTGGCGGATCATCCACGCTATGGCTTCGCGCGGATCGACATCTGCGACGCGGCCAAGATCGCCGAGATTTTCCGCGTTTTCGATCCGGACGTCATCGTTAATCTGGCGGCGGAAAGTCATGTCGACCGGTCGATCGACGCGCCGGGGGATTTCGTGCGGACCAATGTGATCGGCGCCTATACGCTTTTGGAAGCCGCGCTTGGGCATTATCGCGGCCTGCCGAGCGCGCGCCAGGACAAGTTCCGGTTCCACCACGTTTCAACCGACGAGGTTTTCGGATCGCTGGGCGCGACCGGGTATTTCCGGGAAACGACGCCGTATAATCCGCGCTCGCCCTATTCGGCGTCGAAGGCGGCGTCGGATCATTTCGCCCAGGCGTGGCGGCATACCTATGGACTGCCGGTCCTACTGACCAACTGCTCCAACAATTACGGGCCGTTTCAATTCCCCGAGAAGCTCATACCCTTGACCATTGTCAAGGCGCTGAGCGGCAAGACCCTGCCCGTGTACGGAACGGGCGATAATATCCGGGACTGGCTGTTCGTCGAGGATCACGCCGAAGCCCTGCAACTTGTGTTCGAAACCGGCAATCCTGGGGAAAGCTACACTATCGGCGGCTCGGCCGAGCGGACGAATCTGACGGTCGTCGAGACTATTTGCGCGGTCCTGGACCGGCTGCGGCCGCGCGGCGATGGAAGGCGGTATCGCGAGCAGATCGGTTTCGTGACCGACCGCCCCGGCCATGACCGGCGCTATGCGATAGACGCATCCAAAATCAAGGCGGAACTCGGCTGGAGCCCGCGCCACGATTTCGAGACCGGCATCGAGAAGACGATAGGCTGGTATCTCGCCAACGAGGCCTGGTGGCGTCCGCTGATCGAGCGGGACAAGGCTGGCGAGCGCCTTGGGCTGACTGCGAGATAAGACCGATGAATATTCTCGTTACCGGCGGTCAGGGACAATTGGGCATCGAGCTTGCCGCGATGGCGTGGCCGGCCGGCGTCCAGATTCATGCGCCTACGCGGACCGAGCTCGATCTCACCAGCGCCGAGAGCGTGCGGTCGGCCTTCGCCGCGCGGTCCTACGCGGCGGTGATCAACGCCGCCGCCTATACGGCCGTGGATCGGGCGGAAAGCGAGATCGGCGCCGCCTTCGCCGCCAACGCGCTGGGCCCGGCCCTGCTCGCGGAAGCCACGAAGACGACCGGAACGCCGCTGATCCAGATTTCGACCGATTACGTCTTCGACGGATCGAAGCAAGGCGTCTATGAGGAGGAGTATCCGGTCAAGCCGCTGGGCGTTTATGGGGCGAGCAAGGAAGCGGGCGAACAGGCCGTACGCACCGGAAATCCGCGTTCGATCATCCTCAGGACCGCATGGTTGGTGAGCCCGCATCGACGGAATTTCATCATGACCATGCTGCGTCTGGGCGCGGAGCAGCCCGTGCTGCGCGTGGTGGACGACCAGCGCGGCTGCCCGACCTCCGCGGCCGACCTGGCCGCCGCCGTGTCCGCGATCGCGCTTAGGATGATCGACGATCCGGCGGCGCCGACGGGCGATTATCACTTCGTCAATGCCGGAGACACCACATGGTGCGGTTTGGCGCGATACGCATTCGCGCTGGCGGCCGAATTTTCCGGCCCAAGCCCCATCGTCGAGGCGATTACGACAGCCGAGTTCCCGACGCCCGCGCGCAGACCCGCCAATTCGAGACTTTCGACCGCGAAGCTCGCGCGGGATTTCGGCATCGCGCCCAGACCCTGGCAAGATGCGGTCAAGGACATCGTCGGCAAGCTGCGGCCGGCTCCGGGATGAGGCGGGAGACTCGCGGATGAAGGGAATTATTCTGGCGGGCGGGGCGGGAACGCGGCTGCA
>CAJCJC010000168.1 GCA_903970575.1 Alphaproteobacteria bacterium | reverse complement strand
CGGCGCAACCGTTATGTCGATTCGTTAGGCTTCGCGGCGGGGCTGGCTTACAAGGCGATCGGTAACGATACGGGGCATGTCGATCTTCGCATGCTCGTGGCTTACGATCGCTTGATATTTCCGATTAGCCGGCGCCTCGATGCGTTACTGTTCCCTTTTCTCGGCAAAAACTTGTTGATAGTGGCCGATCGCGCCGATGCCTAACTGAGTATCGTTTCGTTAAGCCTTCATATTTTGATCGGCGTCACGTCTTGCAGAGGTCTATTTGAATGAGCTTGGTCCGTAAGCGTATTCTGGTCACCGGCGGTTCCGGATTTCTTGGGTCGCATTTATGCGAACGTCTTATTGGCATGGGGCACAATGTTTTATGCGTCGATAATTATTTTACCGGCCGCAAGGATAACATTAAGCATTTACTGGATAATTCTCAGTTCGAGGCCCTGCGCCACGATGTAACCTTCCCGCTGTATGTGGAGGTGGACGAGATTTATAACCTCGCCTGCCCGGCGTCGCCGATACATTACCAGTTCGATCCGGTGCAAACGACCAAGACCTCGGTTATTGGCGCTATTAACATGCTGGGGCTCGCAAAACGCGTGAAGGCCAAAGTCCTGCAGGCGAGCACCAGCGAGGTGTACGGCGACCCCACCGTTCATCCGCAGACGGAGGATTATCGCGGCAACGTCAATCCATTGGGGCCGCGCGCCTGCTATGACGAAGGTAAGCGCGCCGCCGAGACGCTGTTTTTCGATTACTATCGGCAGCATCGCACCCGTATCAAGGTTGTCCGGATTTTCAATACTTACGGCCCGCGCATGCATCCCAATGACGGTCGCGTGGTCTCGAATTTCATCGTTCAGGCCCTTCAGGGCGAACCGCTCACGCTCTATGGCGATGGCAGCCAGACCAGGTCGTTCTGCTTTGTCGACGATCTCGTGGAAGGGTTCATCCGCCTCATGGGCACCGACGATTCCGTCACCGGTCCCGTGAACATCGGCAACCCCCATGAGATAACGGTGAGCGAGCTGGCGCATACGATCATTCGCATGACAGGCTCGAACTCGGTCATCCGGTACCTGCCGCTGCCGCAGGATGACCCCACGCAAAGATGCCCCGACATTACGCTCGCGCGGAGCCTGCTGGACTGGGAGCCGAAGGTGGAGCTTGAGGTGGGCCTTGGGCGCACCATCGATTATTTCAAGAAATTGCTCGCTGAGACGAGATAGACCACAAAATGCCTGACAAACCACTCTATCTAGTATAAGACTCGCAAGTCGTTAGCTTCCGTAGACTTAAAGGAACGCGGCTATTCGTATTATCGGTGATCATGCGGCTCACCCTAACCCCGATGGCCTCGGCTCCGCCATTTCTCCCCTATCGTCGTTTTCCCCACCCCGCGATTCGCGGGGTTTTTTGTGCCCGGATGCAAACGCTCCCGGCTCCACCAGCGTGAAAGGGTATTCGCAATGACAAAGCGCTCTTCTCGTGCCGTCACCGCCCAGACCGATAACGCGCCAGATCGCGGCCAGCATGATCGCGCCCCGATGGATCGGGGCAAGGTTCAGCCGCTTTTCGGGCCTGGCTGGGATCCGCTCAGCGAACGCCGGGAACAGAGTTACGTCCGGAAGATACAACCGCGCAGCCCCAACCAACAAAAATTGCTGACCGCCATCGCCGATCACAGCCTGACCCTCGCCATCGGCCCCGCCGGCACCGGCAAGACGTATCTTGCCGTCTCCGCCGCGGTCGAGGCGCTTGAGGCGGGTAAGATCGAGCGCACCGTGCTGTCGCGCCCCGCGATCGAGGCGGGTGAAAGCCTGGGCTATCTGCCCGGCGACATGATGGAGAAAATGGCTCCCTATCTGCGTCCGCTTTATGATTGCCTGACCGACCGCCTGGGCGGAAAAAGGCTGCGCGCGCTCATGGCGGAAGGCGAGATCGAGATCGCGCCCATCGGGTATATGCGCGGGCGTACGCTCAACAACGCTTTCGTGGTCATCGACGAGGCTCAGAACTGCACCTACGCCCAGATGAAGATGCTGCTGACCCGGCTCGGCTGGCACTCGACCATGGTGATCACCGGAGACCCGGAGCAGAGCGATCTGCTCGCCGGCATGTCCGGCCTGGCCGATATCGCGCGCCGGCTGGAGGTTCTGCCGGGGATCGCGGTCGTTCGCCTGGAAGATCGCGACATCGTCCGCCATCCGCTGGTTGGCGCGATGCTGAGCGTCCTCTAATATGGTTGCATGACACAGCAACACCCGCCCCTTCGGGGGCGGGCTCGCCTGACAAGGGCGGCCCATCTCTTTAAGGCGGTCACGCGCCAGCACCATCTGGAACTCGTCCCCATCCTGCGGCCTTTGCTGCCGCCGGATGCCGTCGTGTTCGATGTCGGCGCCCATGCCGGTCAGATGGCGAAGCTGTTCGCCCTGATGGCGCCGCGGGGCAAGGTCTACGCCTTCGAACCCGGGGCCTATGCGCTCTCGATCCTGCGCCCGATGGTGCGCTTGAAAGGGCGTGGCCGAATCCGGATCGAACCCATCGCCTTCGGCGCCGAGCCCGGCGCGCTCACCCTCAACACGCCGATCAAGCGCTCCGGAAGCCTCGGCTTCGGCCTCTCGCATTTGGCCGAGGGTCCCGAGTCCGGAAAAGTCTTCAGCCATAAGGTCGCCGTGGAAACGATCGATCGCTACGTCGCCGCGAACGGAATCGCGCGGCTAGATATGATCAAGGCCGATATCGAGGGGTGGGAGATGCGGATGCTGCTCGGGGCCGTGGAAACCCTCAAGCGGCTTCGCCCGGTGGTCTTTCTGGAAGCGGTCGATTTCTATCTGGCCCGCGCCGGAGACAGCCGCGCGGCCCTTTGGCGATTCATGCGCGCCCTCGATTATGAGCCGTTTCGCCTGGAGCCCGGACTGCCGGCCTTCGATCCGGAGGCGGACGGCGATGTCGTTTGGATCGATACATCGCGGGCGCCATGACCCGGCGCGGGTGGCGTTCAGCGCGCGGCGTCGCTATATGCGTGTCATGACCAAAAAGCCCGAGCGTTCCAATCGTTTCCTGCCGATCTTGATGGTCGCGACCATGGCGGTCGTGGCCATCGGCGTGATCGCTATGTGGAGCTATATCGCATCGGGGCCGCGCGGCCCGGGCGATCATGCGACGGCGAGCATTGGCGGTCCGTTCTCTCTGATCGATCAGACCGGCGCTCCCGTAACCGA
>CAJCJC010000167.1 GCA_903970575.1 Alphaproteobacteria bacterium | reverse complement strand
GATCGGCGCGGCGATCAGCCAGCGCGGCAGGTTGCGTCTTCCAGCCAGAACCCCACGCAGCATATGCGCGGTCAATATCGCCCAGACGCCGTCGCGCAATGTCTCAAGGATCGCGCCCGGTCCGTTCAGGCCGCCGGCCAGCGCCACGGTCGCGGCCCAGATCGCGGTCGTGAAGCATGCGACCGCCAGGATCCAGCCGGTCCTGCTGGTTCGGGCGCGCAAGACGACCAGAAGGCCTAGCGCCAGGTAAACCAGGGCGCACAGACCATGCAGCACCGTTATGGCGACCGGATAGCTCATCGTTTCTCTTGGCGCCCATCCTCGGCGTCGCGCCGATTGCCGTCAGCGAGGCGAACCACCGCCTACCGCGCGCCCTGTTGCATGAGGATCACCCGGACCGTCGACAGCAAAATGATGAAATCCAGGAAAAGGCTGTGATTCTTCACGTAATATAGATCATACGAAAGTTTTTGCCGCGCATCCTCCAGCGACGCGCCATAGGGGTAGTTCACCTGCGCCCAACCGGTGATGCCTGGCTTCACGCAATGCCGTTCGCTGTAAAAGGGAATGGTTTCGCTCAGCTGGTCGACGAAGAAGGGCCGTTCTGGCCTCGGCCCCACAAAGCTCATATCGCCGCGCAGCACATTGATCAGTTGCGGCAACTCATCGATTCGGGTCTTGCGAATGAAGGCGCCGACCCTGGTCACCCTGGGATCGCGCAGGCGCGCCCATTGCGGCGAGCCGGCTGTTTCCGCGTCCTGCCGCATGCTGCGGACTTTCAGAACCATGAATGTCTTGCCGTGGAGGCCCACCCGTTCCTGCCGGTAGAGAACGGGGCCGCGGCTTTCGAGCTTCACCAGAATCGCGGTCAAAATCGTGAAAGGCAGGGTGATAAGAAGCAGGGCGGAGGAAACCGTGATGTCGAATCCACGCTTTAGCAAATCGGTGAAGAAGCCGCGCGCGAAACCCGAGCCGAAGATAAGCCAGCTCGGCTTCAGTTCGTCGAGGTCGAGGCGGCACGTCTCCCGCTCGCAAAAAGTCTGGTAGTCGATGACGTGGATTCCGTCGGTCTTGCACCGCAATAACTGGCTGACCGGCAAGCCGCGCCGGTCTTCCAGCGCCACGACGATCTCCGAGGCATGCGAGCGACGCACGATCTCGACCCAATCCGGCGCTCCGGCCGAGGCCGCCGCGACGGATTTGTAGGAGTCGCGCGTCTCGCTGCGGTCCTTGACCACGCCCGGGTCGAAAGCGCCGGCGACCACGAAGGATTGATTGGAGCCGTGGAAGGCCATCTGGCGGATCGCGGCCGCGCGGGTCCCGGCGCCCAGGACGAAAATCCGGCGCTTCATGAACTCACGCTGGTTAGCGAGGCCGAAGAGCACGCGGGTCAGAAAAATGACAAGCAGCCAGACGACCGGCGCCTTGATCCACCAATAGGTGCTGGCGTTCGCGCTTTCGTAAAGCTCGCGATGAAAGAGCGCGGTTCCGGCCATATTGGCCGGGACAACGAGCGCGAGCGCGATCAGCACCTTAATCGCCAGGGTGCGATAATCGCTCATCGCCGACCGGCTGTAGAGGCCCATCGAAATCATCGCGATGCCCACCACGCCCGCGAACAGGAACGAGAAACGGCCGAGCTGTCCGCGCAGATCGGTCAACAGGCGGGGCGAATGAATGCCCGTAGAAAGCAGATAATAGACGGTCGCGCCCAGAACGGCCATTTCCAGGATCAGCAGCGTCAGCATCTTGATCGGGATGAAATGCCCGAAAACCCTGAACATCGAAATGTCTCCAGCGGTGCGCCGCGACGTCCGACCGACGGCCGAGCGGCGCGTTCCAGGAGCGCCATCAATGCCGCCGCATGACGCCGGCCGCAACGTGATGCAACGTATACCGATTTAGTATAAATTCAAATAAATGGCGGTCTTCTTTGAAGGCGCCCGGCCGCCCGGACTCCCGAATGACGAAGCGCGGAACGATATATCCACGGCGCCGTCACGGCATTCAAAGCGGCGCGGTCAACACGGCGATCGCAATTCGGCAAATCAACAACGTCAGGACCCAAGATGACGGCGGCGAACGATTTTCTGCATTTCCTGCGCTCGTACCTGCCCATCATCCTCATGCCGCCGACAGGGCTGTTATGGGTGATGTTGGTTGGGCTGATCGTTCTGAAAGCGCGGCGGCGCCTGGGAATCGCATTGATGACCGTTGGCTTCGCGGGCCTGTTTCTGCTGTCTCTGCCCGTGGTAGGCGGGGCGTTGATCGCGGGGCTGGAATCGACCGAATCCATGCCGGGTGAAATCCCTACGCCAACCGCGATCATTGTCCTGGGCGCGGATGGCGAGCGCACGCCCGATCCATTGGTCGCCGCCGAGCCCGGACCGTTGTCGATGCAGCGCCTAGCCGGGGCGGCGTTGCGGGCGCGGGCCACCGGCTTGCCGGTACTGATCACGGGCGGTTCGGTCGGCCGGGATCAGCCGCCGGTCGCCGAACTGATGGGAACCGCGTTCAAGGGCGTGTTCGGGCTGCCCGTGCGCTGGGAGGAGACGGCATCGGAAAACACCTGCGAAAACGCGAAGTTCAGCGCGGCTATACTCCGCAAGGACGGCGTCGCCTCTGCCTATGTCGTGACCCATGCATGGCATATGCCGCGGGCGCTCTTGTCCTTCGCACGCGCGGGCTATCCGGTCCTCCCGGCGCCGCTGCAGGCCGAGGTTAACGAAGACAATGGAATTTATGACTATTTGCCGCATACCACGGCCTGGCTGCGCAGTTTTTACGCCCTGCATGAATGGATCGGACTTATGGCCTATCGCCTGGGAGCCTGTGAGCAATCCCCGGTCGCCGCCGCTACCGACAACGCCGGCGCGGGATGAACGCGGCGATCGCCGAAGGACCCGGCGAGGACGTCAGGCGCTATTGCGCGATCGAGGCGATGCCGCCATCGGCCCTGGCGCTTCTGGATCGGCCGGGGCGTGGCCTTTTTTCCAGCAGGCCCTGGTTCGACAGCTTCGTGGCGGCCGGCTTGGCTGACGGCGCGAGCGCGGAATTCCTTGTCCTTTCGGGCGCGAATGGCGCGGCCCGGGCTTTGCTGCCCTATCAGCGCGGAGCGGGCGGTGGAGCCGAGCCGGATGTCGCCAGTCTGACCAGCTTTTACAGTTGCGATTTCCGGCCGATCCTGGCCGCGCCGGATGACCGGGACGCCGCCTTCGCCATCGGCCAGGCCGCGGCGCGGCGTTTCGCCGGAGACGCCCTGATCCGGTTCGATTCGTTGGATTCCACCGCGCCCGCGCTGGAGCCGTTCCTGCGAGGCCTCGCGGGGCCCGGACGGGCGCTGCTGCGGTACCGGCATTTCGGTCGCTGGTGGGAGCCCGTGCCGACGGGCGGCTTTGCGGAGTATCTGGCCGGGCGCGACGGGGCGCTGCGCGAGACCATCCGGCGCAAGACCGCGCGGCTGGCGCGCGAAGGGGCGATTTTCGAGATCGTTCCACAGGGGGAAACCGAGCGCGGGATCGCGGATTACGAAACCGTTTACGCCGCAAGCTGGAAGGAGGCCGAGCCGTTCCCGGATTTTCAGCCCGTCCTGATGCGCAATCTGGCGAAGGCTGGCTGGCTCAGGCTTGCGATCTGCCGGGTGGACGGGCGACCGGTCGCGGCGCAGCTTTGGGTCGCCGCGGCGGGAACCGGAACGGTGCTGAAGCTGGCGCATGACCAGGCCTTCGACCGTCTGTCGCCGGGCACCGCGCTGACGGCGTTCGCCATCCGCCGGTTGATCGAGGATGACCGGATCGAAAATCTCGATTTTGGGCGCGGCGACGACGCCTATAAGCGCGCCTGGGCAACCCGGCGCACACCCCATATCGGCGTCCTGTCCGCCAGCATTCCGCGCCGGCCTCTGATCATAGCGCGGCACTGGGCGGGCTCGGCGGCGCGGATCGTTAGGAGGCGGGTGGACGAGAGATCATGACGGCGCGTAGCGATCTTGATTGCTTTGCGTTCAACGACGCCCGGTGTGTCCGCCGACCTGAGGAAGTTCCTTCGTGCGGCGCCGGGC
>CAJCJC010000166.1 GCA_903970575.1 Alphaproteobacteria bacterium | reverse complement strand
CTTATCGATCAGCGGCGACGGGATTAGGCCAGGATCGGTCCCGCGCAGAAGCGGCGTCGCGAAATAGACGGCAAGGCCGACGAACGCCAGGATCGGCGCCAGGAAAATCAGCCTGCGCATCTTATTCGGCCGAAACGGCGGCGGGCAGCGAAGCCAGACGGCGGGAGGGCGCGCCGACGCGGAGCCTGCGGTCCGACAGCGAAACCAGGCCGCCGAACACCATCACCACGGCGCCGAACCAAATCCACGGAACGAGCGGGTGATGATAGAGCCGGGTGACATACGCGCCAGGCTCGCCCGGATCGGGTTCGCCGATAACTACGTAGATGTCGGCCATGAAATCGGTTCGGATGCCGATATTGGTCACGGACTGATCCTGCGGATGAACGGTTCGCCGCTCCGGCGTCAGGGTGGCGAAATATTGGCCGTCGCGGGTGACGGTGAAGGTGGCGCGGTCGGCGTCGTAATTAGGGCCCTTGACCGGGCCGACGCTATCGAGACGCACCTGGTATCCCGCGAGTTCGACGCTGTCGCCGGGGCGCATCGCCTGGATGCGCTCGACTGTCCATAGCGACGTGCCGGTCATGCCGGCGATGGCGATGCCGAGCCCGGCATGGGCAAGCGTCATGCCCCAGGCGGCCCGCGGCAGGGCGACCGCGCGGGAAAAACTGTTGCCCAATGGAACCTGTCCGAGCCGGATGCGCCCGGCGATCTCGGCGATGGCGGAGCCGACCAGCCACGCCGCCCCGGCCATCGCGGGAACGGCCATGATCGGACCGCCATGCTTCAGGTAATAGGTCGCGAGCGCGATCACGATCGTGGCCAGCGCCGCGAATTTAAGCCGGCCGAGCGCGCCGGGCAGATCGCCGCGCTTCCAAGACAGCATCGGGCCCACGCCGAGCGCGGCGATCAGGGGGATCGAGAGCGGCAGGAAGGTTGCGTTGAAGAAGGGAGGCCCGACCGACACCGTGCGGCCGGTCAGCGCGTTCAGAAACATCGGGTAGAGCGTGCCGATGAACACCGTGGCGCACATGGTGGAGAGCAGAAGGTTGTTCAGCACCAGACCGCCCTCGCGGCTGATCGGCTGAAATAGCCCACCCAGCTTCAGCGACGGTGCGCGGATGGCGTAGAGGGTGAGCGCGCCGCCGGTCGCCGCCACCAGGAGGCCAAGCACGAAAATACCGCGCGACGGGTCGAGCGCGAAGGAATGGACGCTGGTGGTGAGGCCGGAGCGGACCAGGAAGGTGCCGATTAGGGACAGGCTGAACGTCAGAATGGCGAGCAGGATGGTCCAGCTTTTCAGCGCGTCCCGTTTTTCGACCACGATGGCGGAGTGGAGCAAGGCGGTGCCGGCGAGCCAAGGCATGAGCGACGCGTTCTCGACGGGGTCCCAGCCCCACCAGCCGCCCCAGCCCAGCGTATAATAGGCCCACCACGAACCCATCGCGACGCCGAGGGTCAAGGCCGACCAGGCGGCCAGCGTCCATGGGCGGACCCAGCGCGCCCAGGCCGCGTCAACCCGCCCATCGATCAGAGCGGCGACGGCGAAGGCGAAGGCCACGGAAAACCCGACATAGCCCAGATAAAGAAACGGCGGATGGAAGGCGAGACCCGGGTCCTGTAGCAACGGGTTCAGCCCCTCGCCGTCCGGCGGCGGGTTGGCGATGCGATCGAACGGGTCGGAGGTGGCCAGGATGAAGGCCAGGAATCCGAGCCCGATCATCCCCTGCACGGACAGTACGCGGGCCTTGAGCCCGCGCGGCAGATTATTGCCGAAGACGCCGATCAGCATGCCGTAAAAGGCCAGGATGAAGACCCAGAGCAGCATCGAACCTTCGTGATTGCCCCAGACGCCGGTGATTTTGTACAGCAGCGGCATGGCGGCGAAGCTATTCTCAACCACGTTCCGGACGGTGAAGTCCGACACGATATGCGCATAGGCGAGCGAGGCGAAGGCGAGCGCGATCATGACGAATTGCAGGATCGCGGCCGTCGCGCCCACCGCCATCCAGCGCACGTTCCCGCGCGCGGCGCCGACCAGCGGGACGATGGATTGGGCGACCGCGACCATAGCCGCCAGGACCAGCGCGAATTGACCGAGTTCGGGAATCATTGGGTCAAAGGCTCGCTGGGGCTCTCAGCCAGGGTGCTGGTCGCGTGCTGCTGTTCGCCGGCGCGTTTCAGCGCCTTCGCGACCTCGGGCGGCATGTATTTCTCATCATGCTTGGCCAGAACCTCCTTGGCGAGGAAGGCGCCGTTCGGCTCCAGCGTGCCCTCGGTCACCACGCCCTGGCCCTCGCGAAACAGATCGGGCAATTGCCCCCGATAGGTGACGTCCACGGTTTGGGCCATATCCGTGACCTTGAACTCGGTTGTGTCCCCCTCGTGCTTCACGCTTCCCTTCTCCACCATGCCGCCGAGGCGGAAAGTCCGGCCCGGATGGATGTGGTTGGCCACGATATCGCTGGGGCTGTAGAAGAAGACGAGATTATCGCGAAACGCCGTCAGCGCGAGCGCAACGGCGACGCCGAGGCCCAGCATGCCGAGGCCGAGCGCCTGCAACCTACGTCTGCTGCGTCTGGTCATGGTTGATCCCCCGGACGCTTCCGGCCGCGCCGCCCAAGCGCCGCGAGTTGCGCCTCCTCCCGCCGCCGCGCCGTCCGGCCGCGAAGGGTCCAAATCAGCATCAACGCGAAAGCGGCGATCGTTATTCCATAGGCCGGCCAGACATAAGACGCATAGCCGCCCATGGCCAGAAAGGATTGCACTTCACTCATTCATCGCCCCCGCCGATTAGATAATCCACCGGGACATGGGAAACAATCAGGGCGACGGTTTATCTCAGGCGGGCAGGGGTGCTCGTGAAAGCGTGAGCGTGGCGGCCCAATCAAGGGCCGCCATTCCCGTCACGAGTGCATATCGAAGCGGTCCAAATCCATGACCTTGGTCCACGCGGCCACGAAGTCCTGCACGAACTTCTCTTTTGCGTCGTCCGACGCATAGACCTCCGCCACGGCGCGCAGCTCGGCGTTAGACCCGAAAACAAGGTCAACGGGGGTTGCCGTCCATTTTGGCTTGCCGGTCGCGCGGTCGAGCCCATCATAGACGCCTTCGGATTTAGGCGACTTTTCCCACTTCGTGGACATGTCCAGCAGGTTCACGAAGAAGTCGTTGCTCAGCACGCCAGGCCGGTCGGTGAAGACGCCCATCGCGGATTGCCCCTCGTTTGCATTCAAGGCCCGCATGCCGCCCACCAGAACGGTCATTTCGGGAACCGTCAGGGTTAGAAGGCTTGCCCGGTCAACCAGCATTTCAGCCGGCGACCTGGCGTTATTCTTCCCGAAATAGTTGCGGAAGCCATCGGCGGTCGGCTCCAGCATGGCGAATGACTTCACATCCGTCTGTTCCTGAAGGGCGTCGGCGCGTCCCGGCGTGAAAGGAACCTTCACGTCATACCCGGCCTTTTTCGCCGCCTGCTCGACGGCTGCGTCTCCGCCTAAGACGATCAGGTCCGCGAGCGAAACCTTTCGGCCACCCGACCCCGCGCCGTTAAAGTCTTTTTGAATGGACTCCAGACGCTTCAGCACCTTCGCCAATTCCTCCGGATCGTTGACGGGCCAATGCGCCTCCGGTTCCAGGCGAATGCGCGCCCCGTTCGCGCCGCCGCGCATATCGGTGCCGCGGAAACTGGCGGCGGAGGCCCAGGCGGTTCTGACCAGTTCAGGCACGGTCAGACCCGAGGCGAGTATCTTGGACTTCAGCGCGCCAATGTCGTCGGCGTCGATCGGCTTATAATCCACGGCCGGGATCGGATCCTGCCACAGCAACGCTTCCGCGGGCACCTCGGGCCCGAGATAGCGGGCGCGCGGACCCATGTCCCGATGGGTCAATTTAAACCACGCCTTGGCGAAAGCGAGTTTGAATTCCTCGGGGTTCTCGAGAAAGCGCTTGGAAATCTTGCTGTAGCTCGGGTCGAATTTCAGCGAAAGGTCGGTCGTAAACATCATCGGCGGATGGCGCTTGGTCGCATCCTGCGCATCCGGTATGAGGCCTCCGGCGTCCTTGTTGCTGGGCATCCACTGAATGGCGCCAGCGGGGCTCTTGGTTTGCACCCAGTCGAAATCGAACAGATTTTGCAAATATTGCATCGTAAAGGCGGTGGGATTACCGGACCAAGCGCCTTCCAGGCCGCTTGTGATGGTGTCGTCGCCACTGCCGGTTCCGCACTTGTTTTCCCAACCCAAGCCCTGTTTCTCGACGCCGGCCGCCGCTGGTTCAGGACCCAGGCACTTGGATGGGTCATGGGCGCCATGGGCCTTGCCGAAAGTGTGCCCCCCGGCGATGAGCGCCACGGTCTCCTCATCGTTCATCGCCATGCGGCCGAAGGTTTCCCGGATATCGCGCGCCGCGGCGATCGGGTCAGGGTTACCGTTGGGACCCTGCGGATTGACATAGATCAGACCCAGCTGCGACGCGCCGAGGGGTTTTTCCAACTGCCTGTCGCCCGTATAACGCTTGTCGCTATCGAGGAATTTTGTCTCCGAACCCCAATAGACAACCTCGGGCTCCCAGGTGTCTGCGCGGCCGCCCCCGAAGCCAAAGGTCTTGAGACCCATGCTCTCCAGGGCCACGTTGCCGGTCAGGACGAAAAGATCGGCCCACGAGAGACTGTTGCCGTATTTCTGCTTGATCGGCCACAGCAGCCGACGGGCCTTGTCGAGGTTGGCGTTGTCCGGCCAACTGTTGAGCGGCGCAAAGCGCTGCTGTCCGCCGCCGGCACCGCCGCGCCCGTCGGCGATGCGATAGGTTCCGGCACTGTGCCAGGCCATGCGGATGAAAAGGCCGCCGTAATGACCGAAGTCGGCCGGCCACCACTCCTGGGAGTCCGTCATGAGGGCGTGCAGGTCCTTGATGACCGCACTCAGATCAAGGTTCTTGAAGGCCTTGGCGTAGTCGAATGAGCTGCCCAGCGGATTGGACCGCGGCGCGTGCTGGTTGAGGCTCTGCAGACTGAGATTGTTGGGCCACCACTCGCGATTGGTGTGGCCACGCCTTCCCCCCGACACCGGGCACCTGCTGTCACTTGACATGCTCTACTCCAGAAAGTCGTCATCGTGCGACGGGCAAAGAGTAGTCCTGCCCAGGATTGGAGGAAAGTG
>CAJCJC010000165.1 GCA_903970575.1 Alphaproteobacteria bacterium | reverse complement strand
CGCCACGCTGATCTCGGCATGGCGCGCGATCGTGGCTTGCTGGTCGTTGGCGTCGCCGCCGCCGGCAGGGGGCACGGTTTGGAGGTGGGCCCCGGCGAGGCGGTGCGCATTTTCACCGGCGCCGTTCCCCCATCCAGCGTGAACGCCATCGCCATGCAAGAAGAGGCGACGCAAATCGGCGATCGACTGAGGATCGAAGGCGATATTCCATTGCAGGCCAATATCCGCCGCGCGGGAGAGGATATCGCCACGGGAACGAGAGTGCTCGCGGCTGGAGCCCGTCTCGAAGCCGTGCAACTTGGACTGCTGGCCTCCCTCGGGATTTCGGACGCATCCGCGCGGCGACGGCTAAAGGTCGCGGTGCTATCCGCCGGCGACGAACTGATCGATCCCGGAAGCGCGCAGGGACCGGGCGCCATCTATGACGCCAACCGCCCCGTCTTGCTCGCCTTGCTTAGGCGCATGGATATCGATGCAACCGATCTTGGGATTATGCCGGACGTTCCGACCCGAATCCGGGCGACGTTGGAGATGGCCGCCGCCACGCATGACGCGATCGTAACGTCCGCCGGTGTGTCCGTCGGCGACGAGGATCATTTGCGCGGCGCCATCGAATCCCTGGGCTCCCTCGATTTCTGGAGTGTGGCGATCAAGCCGGGAAAACCTTTCGCTTTCGGCCATGTTGGCGGCGTCCCGTTCTTTGGCCTCCCTGGGAATCCCGTGGCGATGATGATCACATTCCTGATACTGGCGCGGCCGGGTCTGCTGCGGCTGATGGGGGCCGCGGCGCCGCCTCCCATGCGTTTTCCGGTGGAGGCGGGGTTCACGTTGAAGCGAAGACCGGGCCGGCGGGAGTTTTTACGCTGCGCCGTGAAAGAGGGGCCGAACAACCTCGTCGCGTCGCGGTTTGGCCATGGTGGTTCTGGCATTCTGTCTTCGATGGGCGGCAGCGATGGATTGGTTGAAATCGCGGAGGCAGTGACCGAAATCGCCCTCGGCTCCCGTCTAACGTTTATCCCTTTCAGTGAATTCGGGCTTTAAGGCTGACGACGCGTTGAAGCCTGTGGGGATCATACTCGCCGGGGGATTGTCTCGGCGCATGGGAGGGGGCGACAAGTGCCTGGCGATTCTAGGCGGGCGCCCAATGCTGGCGCACGTGATGGATCGGCTGCAACCGCAGGTTTTGGGCTTGGCCTTGAACGCCAATGGCGACGCCGCCCGTTTCGCCGCCTTCGGCCTGCCGGTCATCCCCGATACGATTTCGAACAATCCGGGGCCGCTCGCGGGCATTTTGGCCGGCCTGGAATGGGCGACGCGGGACTATCCCAGCGCGGCGGATATCGTCACAATCCCCGCTGACACGCCCTTTATTCCGGACAATCTTATTTCGGCGCTGCTCGAAGCGCGCGATCGGGCGGGCGCATGCATGGCGATCGCCGCGAGCAGCGGACGGCTTCATCCCGTCATCGGTTTGTGGCCGGTGACCCTCGCCACCTCATTGCGTCAAGCGATCGTCGAGGATGGGATGCAAAAGGTCTCCGATTTCGTTGATCGGCAGGCTGCGACTGTCGTGGATTTTCCGGCGGCGGCATTCGATCCGTTTCACAACGTGAATACCGAGGCCGATCGTTTAGATGCCGAGCGTTTCCTCGCGGGCGAGTAGATAAGCGGGTGGTCAGACCCTCGGGGTCTGCCAGACGGCGTTCCACCAAAGCGTCCGATAGGCTTTCAGTTCGGCGTCCCACACCAGATGAGTCATCACGCGGTCTCCCGCCCTGTAGCCGTCGAACCATTCGCCGGGCAGCGGCACGCCTTTCCTGTCGCGTTTCAAGCGCCGCATTTTTACGATCACAGTGCGGTCCAGCCGAAGCTTCGCGAGCATCGGTCGGGCATAATTCGGCGTGCCCTTGAGCAGCTTCTCGAAATGGAGGCGGCCGGTATGCGGGCTAACCGAATCAAGCGAACGCACAACCGACACTATCCGCGCGCTACCGGCCAGATCGGCGCGCGCCAGGAGCTCCTCAGGCGAAAGCGGCGGAGGCAACGCCGAATTATACGTGTCTGTATCGATGATGAAGCGTCCGGATATGGTGATCAGAAACGAAGAAATATGATCATGAACGATATCCGAGCTTAGCGCCAAATATGACGGCGTTCAAAATACCCGGCCTCCGTTGAAGCGGTAAAACATCAACCCGAGCAAGACTATCAAGCCGACAATGCGTAGCATCCACCTAAGCATGGATTTTTGCAATTTCGCCGGCTGTAACGTCCAGCGGTCCTGTTCCTGTTGCCGTTGCTTCGCGAGGCGTTCACGGGTTCGGCGGATTAGCGGCGACTCACTCACGGCGGCGCGCCGTTCACGCATTTGAGCTTTTGTACCAATTCTTCAAGGGATTCGCCGATCTTGGACGATTCGCCTTTTTCATAGGCGTCCGCGACGCGTCCGATCAAATTGGCGCAAGCCTGTTGCATGGGGTTCGCCATTTGCGTCGCTGTCGGCGGTAGGAACGGCGCCGCGGGATCCGTCTCAAGTTTGCTCCCGTCCGACGGCTTCGTGCTCGCGAAGGCTAGAGCATGGACCTGAGCCTCAAGGTCGGAGATTTGATCTTCCTGCCGCGCGGCCTGTTCCTTGAGGGAAGATGTTGAAATGACGATCACCAGCGCAAGGATGATGGTTGTGGTCAATTGGACCAGGGGTGCGACGATTGTACTGAATCGGCTCAATTCTTTGACCTCTCCGGATGGCAGCGTCCCTGTCATCCAATCCTCGCGGCTGCCGGCGTTGAGAATACTATGTTCCTGCAAAGTCTTGTAGGCGCGGTTACTCCGCGCTTTAGCGGCATCGAAGACCAGATATCCGATAAGGGTTACGAGCGGTATCGCGATAATGATGCCGATCGTGGTTGGGATCACCCAGGTGGCGGAATTCATATCGGCGATCGCATCGATTCGTCATTTCACGAGTTTGGTTTGCACAAAATCGATAAAATTTTTACGTCGATTTGGTCCTTTTCGGGATTTGGCGACGCAAAGTGAGTACGCACAACATATAGCACGCGGCAATCGCGGAACGCTATTCGGTTCGACGCCCGGTTGAATGTCTTAGCCCTGAATAGGGATGACGATGCGATGGGCGCGCCATATTACAAATTCTTCATCGCGGCTTCATCGAATAGGGCAACAAGTACCGCATGCTAGGGTTTAATGAGTACGTTCCATGATGAGGAAACGATGAAAGGAACTCGATCATGCGTAATACAATCATTGGATTTGCGGCGCTTGCCGCTATCGTAACTCAGCTAACGGGGTGCGTTGTCTATGACCGTCCTTATGGACCGCATTATTATCATGGCTGGTTCTATCGCTGATCTATAGAAATTAGGAAGGATGAAAGAGTGAAAATGAAGTTCGCGGTCATTGCCTCATTTTTTCTGTTGGGTTTGACGCAATATGCGTCAGCTCAGCCCGGCGTGTATTACGCGCCGCCATCCGTCTATGCGCCGGCGCCGCCCCCGCCGCCGCGCGGCGAAGTCATTCTCCCGCCTCCGGGACCGAGGGAAGCGTTTGTCTGGGCGCCCGGTCATTACGAGTGGAGCGGCAGGTCCTATTTCTGGGTCACCGGCCATTACATCGAACGGCCAGAGCCCGGCTTGATCTGGGAGCCCGGCCGTTGGATCGACCGTCATGGTCGCTGGGAATGGATCGGCGGTCACTGGCGTCGATAATGCCAAGAAGCGCTCGAAAGGTCGAAGCGCTCGAAAGGTCCCGATTTCAGCTTGCGCCGCGATCGGGACCTTTTTTGTGTACGCCTTGAGGGTCGACATGGCGACCTACTAGCCATAACGTAAGTCCAGCGCCTCGACCGCGCGACGGCGGCGGCCGGAACATCGGCAATTTGGGGAGTCTCATGCAATATCGCCGCATCGGCAAATCGGGCCTTCAAGTGTCCGTGATCGGCCTTGGCTGCAATAATTTCGGCTGGCGGCTCGACGCGGATCGTTCGCGCGCGGTCATCGACAAGGCGCTCGATTTGGGCGTCACGCTCTTCGATACCGCCGATGTCTATGGCGGGCAGGGCGCGTCCGAGACTTTGATGGGCGATATTCTGGGCGCGCGACGCAAGGATATCGTTCTCGCGACCAAGTTCGGCCTCCCCATGGATAAGGAAGGCCTGAAGAAGGGCGCCTCCCGTCGCTATATCATGACGGCGGTTGAGGAGAGCCTGCGGCGTCTCAAGACGGATTGGATCGATCTTTATCAGCTTCATCGGCCGGATGACCTCACGCCGATGGAAGAGACTTTGCGCGCCCTCGATGATCTTATTCGACAGGGTAAGGTGCGTTATGCCGGCTGCTCGAACGTGCCGGCGTGGCAGGTGGCCGATGCGGACTGGATTGCAAAGACCCGGGGCTTTAGCGGTTTCATCTCCTGCCAGGATGAATACAGCCTGGTCGTGCGCCAGATCGAGGCCGAACTGGCGCCGGCGGTCCAGAACTACGGTCTTGGCGTTCTCCCATATTTTCCGTTGGCGAGCGGTCTCCTGACCGGCAAATACAAGAAAGACGCGCCGCTGCCGGACGGCGCCCGGCTAACCAATATGAAGGGCACGCCTTACTTCGACCGATACCTTTCGGACGCCAACTTGGCGAAAGCCGCCAAGCTTGAGGAATTCGCCCAGGCGCGTGGCCACAGTCTGCTCGACCTCGCCTTTGCTTGGCTCCTCGCTCAGAAAGTGGTGCCGAGCGTGATCGCCGGCGCGACCGGCGCCGAACAGGTAGAAGCCAATGTCGCGACGGCTTCCTGGGCGCTGACAGAGGACGATCTCGCGGAAATCGACAAGATCGCACCAAGATAGGGCCGCGTTTTAGAAATTGGGGAAGCATGATAGCGAATGTCACGCCTTTCACGATCCACGCGCCGCAAGCGCGGCTAGACTATATTTTGGATCGCATCCGCTCCGCGGAATGGCCCGACGTACCTGAAGGCGAAGCTTGGCGATACGGGACGAGTCTCGCGGCCATGAAGGACCTCGCCCAATATTTGGTGACCGACTATGACTGGCGCGTGCGTGAAGCCGCCATGAACCGGTTTCCGCACTTCAAGGCGCGGGTCGAGGATTACGACATCCATTTCATCCATGAGAGAGGTTCGGGCAAAAATCCGCGGCCGATCATCATTACCCATGGCTGGCCAGGCTCCTTCGTCGAGTTCTTGAAAGTGATCGACCCGCTGGCCCACCCCGAGAAA
>CAJCJC010000164.1 GCA_903970575.1 Alphaproteobacteria bacterium | reverse complement strand
GCAGAAGACGGCATACGAGATCGTGATGTGACTGGAGTTCAGACGTGTGCTCTTCCGATCTGCTTTGCGGCCTGCGCATCATCGCTTTTTCGCATCGCAGGTTCCGGCAAACCATCTTTATATTTGAGCATGATCTCCGCGCAAACGCTTGCGTTTGTCGCGAGGGAAAACCGGTTCCCACTTTGCGCTAACGCGGCCCTGCGGGTCCGGATCATGCTCTTTAGTTCTTTTCGATCCGGATCACCTGCGGCCGCCCGCTGATGACCTTGTCACGCTGCACGGCATCGAGCGCGCGGTATACGGCGTCCTCGCTGGTGGCATAGGTGATCAGGATCACCGGTACCGGCGCAGCTTTCCCCGCCATCTGCACGGCGTCAACGCCGTCGGCATGACGCTGGACGATCGATTCAATGGAAATTTTTTGTTCCGCCAGGCGCGTGGCAATCGTGGCGGCGGTTCCTGCCAGATCGCGCGCCATCAGACGGATGTAATAACCGCCCTCATGGCGTTCCATCGGCGCCTTTTCGATCGCCCGAAGCTTCTCCACAGGCCGCCCGAACGGCAGCGCGCGAATACCGCGCGCCACATCGGCGATGTCGGCGACAACGGCGGATGCGGTCGCCGCCCCGCCGGCGCCCGGACCGACCAGCGTGATCGGCGGAATGCCTTCGCCATCGATGGTCACGGCGTTGGTGACGCCCATGACCTGCGCGATCGAGGACGTCTTCGGCACCATGGTCGGATGCACGCGCTGTTCGATGCCCTTGGCGGTCCGCACCGCGACCCCGAGCAATTTGACGCGGTAACCGAGCTCCGCCGCCGCGCGTAAATCCTCCGGCGCGATCGACGAGATGCCCTCGACATAGACCGCGCCTTGCGAAACTCTGGTGCCGAAGGCGAGGCTCGCCAGAATGGCGAGCTTCTGCGCTGTGTCGTGACCGTCGACATCGAACGACGGGTTGGCCTCGGCATAACCGAGGCGCTGCGCGTCCTTCAGGCATTCCGCAAACGACAACCCTTCCTGCTCCATCCGCGTCAGGATGTAATTGCAGGTGCCGTTGAGGATTCCGTAGACGCGATTGATCGCGGTGCCGGCGAGACCCTCGCGCAGCGTCTTGACGATCGGGATGGCGGCGCCGACCGCGGCTTCGAAATTAAGGGCGCCGCCGAATTGCTCGGCGGCCTTGGCGAGTTTGAGCCCGTGTTTGGCGATCAGCGCCTTGTTGGCGGTCACGACCGACTTGCCGGACTTGAGCGCGGTCTCGATCGCCGACAGCGCGGGCTCGCCCGCGCCTCCCATCAATTCGACAAAGCAATCGATCGAGGGATCGCTCGCCAGCTCCAGCGGCGTTTTGGCCCAGCCGATCCCATGCAGGTCGAGCCCGCGTTTCTTGGCCTTCGAACGCGCGGTGACAGCGACCACACGCACCGGGCGGCCGCAGCGCGACGACAGCGTTCGGCTCTGCTGCTCGATCAGACGGACCACTTCGGCCCCGACGGTGCCGAGCCCCGCAATACCCACTTTCAGGGGTGCGACCATGACTGAGAAGAACCTGCCGGAAGTTTGCCCGCGGGAGACGCGGGCAGCAATGGATTAGCGCCGGTTGGCGAGAGGAACCACGTTGTGCAATGTTTCGATGCCGCTTTCAAGGAAGCGGCGCACGCCGCGCGCCGCCTGCCGGATGCGTTGCTCGTTTTCCACCATGGCTATTCGCACGTACCCCTCGCCGTGTTCGCCAAAGGCGACGCCCGGCGACACCACCACGCCTGATTTCTCGACCATCAAAGTGGCGAACTGCATGCTGCCGAGGCTGCGAAACGCTTCCGGCAGCGGCGCCCAGGCGAACATCGAGGCTTCGGGCGGCGGAATGTCCCAGCCGGCGCGGCCGAAGGATTCGACCATCGCATCGCGCCGCTTGCGATAGGTATCGCGCATCTCGCGAATGCAATCTTCCGGGCCGTTGAGCGCGGCAGTGGCTGCGACCTGGATCGGCGTGAAGGCGCCATAATCGAGATAGGATTTCACCCGCGCCAAGGCCGCGATGATCCGCTCGTTGCCGACGGCAAATCCCATGCGCCAGCCCGCCATCGAAAAGGTCTTCGACATCGAGGTGAATTCCACGGTCACGTCGATCGCGCCGGGCACCTGCAACACCGACGGCGGCGGCGAGTTGTCGTCGAAATAGACCTCGGCATACGCCAGATCCGACAGGATGAAGATCTCGTGCTTTTTGGCGAAAGCCACCAGATCCCGGTAGAAATCCAGGCTCGCGACATAGGCCGTCGGATTGGAGGGGTAACAGACGACCAATGCCAGCGGTTTCGGGATCGAATGGATGATCGCCCGTTCGACCGCTTCGAAAAACTGCGGCGTCGGCTCCGACGGAACCGACCGGATCACGCCGCCCGCCATCAAGAAGCCGAAGGCATGAATCGGGTAGCTCGGATTGGGGCACAGCACCACGTCGCCCGGCGCGGTGATCGCCTGCGCCACGTTGGCAAAGCCCTCTTTCGAGCCAAGCGTGGCGACGATCTGGGTCTCCGGATTGAGTTTGACGCCGAAGCGCCGGTCATAATAGGCGGCCTGCGCGCGCCGCAGCCCCGGAATTCCCCGCGACGCCGAATAACGATCGGTACGCGGCTTGCCCAGCGTCTCCTTCAATTTGTCCAGCACGTGCTGCGGCGTCGGAAGGTCCGGATTGCCCATGCCGAGATCGATGATATCGGCACCCGCATTGCGTGCGGCCGCCTTGGCGCGGTTGACCTGTTCGAACACGTAAGGCGGCAGACGGCGAATGCGGTAAAAATCTTCCATTGGACCCTTCAACTCCGGCGACCCCGTTTCAGGGACAGATTCGCCGATGACGCCTTAACGGATATCGTTCGAACCCGCCCTAAATCCAAACAATATCAAAACCTTAGTTGGATTTCTGACTGAGTCGTTCAAGTTTCGCCCCAACGCGCGGGGTTCAGCGAACCAATTCTAGCACGGAAGGCTTTGCGCGCCAGCAGCGAGATTATTTCGCGGCTTGGGTGGCGGCCTGGGCGGCGTTCTGGGACTGGTCCTTGGATGGGTCTTTGGATGGGTCTTTGGACTGACCCTGGTCTTTGGCCGCCGTGGCCAAGGCCTGACGGTCGCGCGCGGCCACCAGCTCTTTCTGGACCTTGGCGCGCTCGATGGGATCCATGGCGGCCTCGTCGCGCGCCGGCGGCAATTGATTCACCGGCAGATACGCACCGGAATCCTTGGCACGCGGTTCGGACGACGCACTATCGAGCGAAATATCCGATATCGAGGTCGAGCAGCCGCCGAGAGCCAGCGCCACAAGCAGCAACGCCGCCCCGGCCAGTGCCCCGTTTACCCGCCGCTCCGACATCCGTCGTCCTCAATCTCCCAGCACGACCGGTGCTGACACAATTCTGCCCCAACCATTGTCGCCTGGAACCGTTAGAGCCAAACATAAATCGGGGGTCTAGGGCCTGAATAAGACCAAGCCGGGATAAAATATCGCAGTGCAACAGCAATTCTTTGAGAGTAAATCGGTATTACGTAGCGTCGATCTCCCGCGATGACGAACTTGAAATGAAGCTGTAGTCTTGCGCCTATGACCGACGCCACCACAGAAGCCCAAAACGCGACGAAATTCAACGCCGAAGCTTTCGCGATGAACATCGCCAAAGCGATGGAGAAA
>CAJCJC010000163.1 GCA_903970575.1 Alphaproteobacteria bacterium | reverse complement strand
CTCGCTAAAATCAATAAAGTCGAGCTCAGGGTCAAGGTAAGCCGGCTGCTTCCAGCCCTCGACCGCGACCGGGACCAGCCCGCGGTCTTCGACCAGGTCGGCGACACGGGCCTTGGCGTCCTTGGCGTCCAGCCGGAAATAATCCCGGAGATCCGCCTCGGTCGCGACGCCCAGCGCCTTGCCCGCGATGGCGATCAGGCGGCGCTGCGCGTCGGCCTCGGTTGGCGTTGGCAGCTCCAGGATCGCGGCTGGCAGCACCCGCTCGGTCAGGTCGTAACTGCGCTCGAAGCCGCGCCGGGTTGCTGCAGTAATGCGGCCCGACCAGAAAAGATATTCCAGCGCGATCTTGGTGTCGGTCCAGCCCCACCAGCGCGATCCTTTATGATTGGCTCGGTCGAGATCGCCCGCCGCCCGCGGACCGCCGATCTCGACCTCTCGAAAGATCGCGGCGATGAATTCCGGCCGGTCGCGCGCCAGTTCGGCAATACGGCCATAGACGCCTTGTCCCCGTTCCGCCCGCGCCATCCGCCACCGCAGATAGGGATGCAGCGATAGCGGCAGCAGCGATGCCTCATGCGCCCAGTACTCGAACAATCCACGCTGCTTGCCCCAGGCGGCTTCGTCGAGCAGGGCAGGGTCATACGCGCCCAGCCGGGAATAAAACGGCATGTAATGCGCCCGCGTCAGAACATTGACCGAATCGATCTGCAGCAAATGCGTTCTGGAGAGGACCTGGACGAGGTGCATGCCCGTGCGGTTCCCCACGCGTCTCGCGCCGGCGAAACCCTGGGCCGCCAGCGCGATTCGCACGGCCTCGCGCCGGCTTAGCGTCTCGGGTTTCGTTGACATTGCACGCTGCAACATGGTCTTCGCCTTATAGCCGTGAACGCCAATCCACGTTAGGTTGCGCCTCGCTCGCGGGGAGTCCCGCCCGCGCCAGGAGTATGCTCATCCCATGCCTATCGCCCCCAGGCCTATCGCCAAAGTCCCGGCCGTTTGCATGATCGCCCTCGTTCTTGCCGGATGCGGGCACAAGCCGCCGCCGCCGCCAACCTTCAGCCCGAACGGTGAACCCCTTGTTCCACCCCAATGGCCCGCCAAATGCGAGGATGCGCTCGACGCCTGGTTCGACCGTTTGGATGTCGCGCGCACGGGTAAGCTCACGCTCGCGGTCCTGGAGGCGGACGCAAGGCGGCAATATCGGCAAATGGATATGCGCCATGACGGCAAGGTGACCGCGGAGGAACTCTCCAGATATCGCCTCGCGCAAATGCACGGTCATTTTCTCAGCGTCAGCACGCCGGGAGAGGGCGGCGTTCTCGGCGCCCGAAACGACGATTCAGACCGGCCGGGCGATAGACTCGATGACGCCATGGGCGATGACGATCGCCGGCATGGCCGCCACCGGGACGACGAGGACCGTCCGCGCGACGCCTATGCCGCGCTGGTGACCGACCAGCCGGACCCGGTGATGACCGCGGACACCGATCTGGACGGCTCGGTCACCTGGGAAGAATTCCGCGCTCTCGTTGCCCAGGACTTCGCCGATTTCGACAAGGATCATGCTGGATTCTTCACCAAGGACGAACTGCATACGGTATGCGCTGACCATTGAGACCGAACGGCAGTCGGGGTCTCTCGCGGCGCGATTACTTCTCGAAATCGAACAGTACGAACTCGGCATAGACCGGCGCGGGTTCTTGTCCCGCTCGCGGCGGCGCTTGCGGCCTGGCCAGGCGATCGAAGGTCTTCACCTCGGCCCGTGAAAACCCGATCTCCCGCGCTGTCTCGATATAGGGGAATTTCAGATAGGCGGGCGTGTACACCTCGTTATTGCACCATTGCGAATGAACCATCATCGCGTGGGAAAACGCGCCGGCGGCCGGCGGCGGCCGGAATTCCGCGCCAAAAAATAGGCCGCCCGGCTTCAGCACCCGGTGAACCTCCCGCAAAATCGCTGGCGTCGGGCCGGGCGGGATTTCGTGGAGCATGAAGACGAAGAAAATTAGATCGAAGTGATTATCCGGGTAATCCAGGCGGGCGACGTCCTGCTGGCTGAGAACCGGAGTCAGGCCGCGCTCCTCTGCCTTCTTCCAGGCGAAAATCAGGCATGGGGCCGAAAGATCGATCCCATGCCCCTCGGATTCGGGGTGCGCCTCCATCCATGTCTGCAAGCCCGCGCCGTGGCCGGCGCCCCAGTCCAGCACGCGTTCGAATTTCCGTCCCTCCGGCAGGCTCGCGAAAAGCTGCCGATAGATCATGTCGGGATCCATATGGGCGGGGATGGTGGTCCGCCGCGCCACGTCATAGATCAGTCCGTCGAGGGGGTCGCTCCACACCCCGCCGGGATGCTGGTGGAAATCGACATGACGATAATAATCCGGATAGTCGATCTCGGTATTCAGCCGCAGATGGCCCTCCCGCTCGCCGCGCTCGCGCGCCGCCGCCAACGCCGCTTCCAGCTTTGGACGCTGCGCCTCGGCCGCCGACACGATCCCCCAGTCGGGATAGGTGTATTTGAATCGCTGTAGATTGCGAAAGAGCCAAGCATAAGTCTGGAAGGCCGGGATTCTGTCCAGCACCGGCAGGGCTTCATCCGCCGTCAGCGTGTCCCCGCCGACAATATCTTGATAGTCGCGATAGGCCCGATCCCAAACGACCGTCTCCATCGATCGCCGCGCGCCGCGCACGAAGGTATGGAAGGCGCGGGAGGCTTGATCCTCGTGAAGGTCTACGTCCGGCGGCGGAAAATTGCTGTCCATCTCTATCGCCTTTCATCGTCAGCTTGACCAAGGTCCGATGGCGCTTTCCGCTGTCCTTTTCCACGCCGGCCGCCGCCGATCGACGAAATCGGCGTTTTTCCACGGATCAGCTCGCCCAAAATCCGGTTGGCGAAAAGCTCCGCTCCCCGCGCCAGCGCCGCGGC
>CAJCJC010000162.1 GCA_903970575.1 Alphaproteobacteria bacterium | reverse complement strand
AGCTTTTATCGCCCGCTACGTCGCGCCATCCCACGCCGGGCGGCGCGACCGCGGACGCCGAGGGGCGATGGGCGGATTTCACATGAGGCTTTCCATCGCTCCGGTCATCGCAGCCGCTAAGGGCGCCGAGGGCCAGCGCCGCGCCGAGAATGAATGCTAAGCTTGTGCGCATGGGGTTGGAATAATCCCGCGTCATGGCGGAATTACGGCGAGACTCGCCGGTCACGGCTCTCGTCGAAGTCCCTTACCGACGAGTTCGTCCAGATATCGCGCCCAGCGCACGCCCTGCTCCAGTCCCAGCTCCCGCAGGTAAGACCAGCTATAGATGCCGGTTGAGTGGCCGTCGTCGAAGATAAGTCGGACCGCGTAATTGCCTACGGGCTCAATGGCCGAAATCGCAACGTTGCGCTTGCCGCCAACCGTTTGCCGCTGCGACTCGTTATGCCCTCGCACTTCGGCCGAGGGGGACTCCACGCGAAGATATTCCGCTGGCAGCACAAAAGATGCGTCATCCTCGAACGAGACCGTTAGCAAGCGGTCAGCACGATTCAGGACGATTTCCCGCGGCCAGTTTTTCTCGGTCATGCCGTCGCCTCCGGGATAAGGCGGATTAACGCCGGATGAGCGGTCAATTCCCGGAATCGTCAAGTGGACGCGCCTCATCCACAAGCATGATGGGAATGCCGTCTCGGATCGGATAGGCCAGACCGGCGCGGTCGCTGATCAACTCCTGCGTCGCGGCGTCATAGCGGAGCGGCCCCTTGGTCATTGGGCAAACGAGAATGTCCAGCAGCTTGGGGCTCACGGCGCGAGACGGATCCGACATGATAAAGCTCTCTGAAGGTCAGCCGCGGGACGGCGGGATCGGACCAACCTTAGCGCAGGGTTCGGACGAAACCCATGGTCCAGGCGAAGCCGGCGTCAGTGAACCGGCCTATCGCCATCGCCATGACCGGCAATCGCGATTTCCAGCAACGTCATCATGAGCCGCGTTCTCTCGCCAAGGCAACTGGCTTCAAGCAGCGCTTGCTTCTCTGGCGGTTCGAAGGGGCAAATCATGGCGAGCGAAGTCAGCAATCTTTCATCCGGCGCTTGGTTGATCGCCTCCCAATTGGCCGAAATGCCTTGCTGGCGAAAATAGGCCTGCAATAGGCTGATCAGCCGGGCTCGGTCGATTTCCGCTTCCTCCTCGCCAAGGTCGCCGATGAAACCGCTCCAATCCGGCTTCACCGTCCGGTATCCGCGTTTGAGCGGCAATTCCTCGGTGATCCGGAAGCGCGCCACGCCATCCAGCGTCACCAGATAGCGCCCGTCGCCGGTTTCGCTGAACGATGTGATTCGGCCGGCGCAGCCCACCGCGAACAAGGGCGGCGCCGGATCGCCGGCCCCCGGTTCCGAGGGCTGGATCATGCCGATCATCCGCTCCCCCGCCAGCGCATCGTCGAACATCGCGATATAGCGGCGCTCGAAGATATTAAGCGGCAATCTCCCTCGAGGCAGCAGCAAGACGCCAGTCAGGGGAAAGATGGGAAGGGTTCGCGGCAAATCGTCGATGCCGGCGTAATGCGCCATTGAAGCTCCGCCGGGTTCAGGAGAAGAGAATCGAGGACAACCGTCGCCGGCCGCCCACGGTCAGCGGGTCGAGCGGACCCTGCGCCTCGAAATATTTTACCAGCTGTTTGCGGGCTTCCTGCTCGTTCCAAGCGCGATCGCGCTTGATGCTGTCCAGCAGATGGTCGATCGCCTCCTGCCGCTGTCCGGTGGCGTACAGCGCCGTGGCAAGATCGATTCGGGCGCGATGATCGGCCGGGTCACGCGCCACCGCCTCGCTCAGCGGGCCGATCGGCCCGGCATGGGACGCCTGGTCCGCCAAGTCGATGGCGGCCTTGGCGGCGGCGATGTCGGCGTGGCCCGCTATGGCGGCGGGAACCTGGGCCAGAACGCTCTTGGCCTCCGCCATGTTGTCCTCGGCGAGCAAGGCCCGCACCAAACCCAGGAACGCGGCGGGGGTTTCCGGCTCCTCTCCCAGAATGGCGCGATAGAGCGCGATGGCGTTCTCGGTATCGCCAGCGTCGAGCGATTCATTGGCTTGCTCCAGCACGGCGGCGATGCCGTCGTCACCCCCGCCCTGCTGCGCCAGCCGATCGACGAATTGCTTCACCTGGCTGTCCGGCAGCGCGCCCTGAAAGGCGTCGACCGGGCGGCCCTGGAAAAATGCGTAGACGGTGGGAATAGACTGAATGCGCAGCGCCTGCGCCAGATCGGGATTCTCGTCGATATTGACCTTAGCAAGCCTGACTTTGCCGCGCTGCGCGGTGACCGCCTTTTCCAGCGCCGGAGCCAGTTGCTTGCAGGGGCCGCACCAGGGCGCCCAGAAATCGACAATGACCGGAATCTGCATCGACGCCTGGATGACGTCGACTTCAAATTTGGCGGTATTGGTATCCATGATCGGCGCGGGGCCGGCTTTGGCCACCGATTGTCCGAGAGCAAGTTCCATGAAATCCTCCGTTGGTCTCCCTAAGATGTGACGGCGGGGCCTCAACGGCAAGCGCCGCCGCGCCCGATCCTAAACAACCAATGCGTCCCTGCGTGTGATGCGCAGCGCGCTTGCGCCCTCGCCGGTTTTCAGTATAGTGCGCGGCTCGCGGTCAGGAGCGTCGACCGTGACGCGCTTCGTCAGGCGCGGGCGTAGCTCAGGGGTAGAGCACAACCTTGCCAAGGTTGGGGTCGAGGGTTCGAATCCCTTCGCCCGCTCCAAATTTCCTTAGGGAAATCAAGCGGATAAAAAGCACCCTTCGGGGTGCTTTTTGCTTAGAGTCGTACGCCTCTCAGCCATTCTAAGCGCAATCTAATCGTTTGGACGAAAGTCGGCGGCGCGGCGTCCGGTGGTGGCGAGCCAGCCACTGTCGCCAACGCTACGCTCGAAGTCTGCCTCGTAAGTTCAAATCCTGCCCGCGCGACTAGAGCGTTTTCCGATCGTGGTGAATCGGGAGGGGTTCCCATTGGGTCGAATTTCTGATTCAAGATGCTGG
>CAJCJC010000161.1 GCA_903970575.1 Alphaproteobacteria bacterium | reverse complement strand
ATAGGGCGCGAAATAGGCGAACCAGGTCTCGTCTTCCTCCGCGTGGCCGCGGATTTCGAGGATTCCGCCTTCATATGTCGTCTCCGTCCGCCGCCAATTTTCATTGTCGCCGCTGACGCAGGCGCGATAGCCAGCCCAGCCCTGGGGATAGGCGGAGTGCCCGGCGTTGACGATCCTGAGCCTCAGCGCGCGGCCGGCGGCGCCTCGGACCCTGAAATAGAACCACTGAAACCATGGTCCGTTAGAATCCGGACGGATGGCGAGGTCGGCGCGATCCCCCGCGATCCGCAGGACCTTGATATTGCCGCCGTCGAAATCGGAATCGATGTGAAGCATGATCGCGCGCTTTTAGACCATGCAGCGGCTTGTTGCGAGAGACCCCATGTTGATCCTGGCTCAATAGCGTGGTTGTTATCGCCAAACATATGGTTGCGAGCCCTGTCCGATGACGATGACCCTCTACCACTGCCCCGAAACCCGCTCGATGCGCACGCTGTGGCTGCTGAATGAGCTGGGGGTTCCGTTCGAACTCGTCAGCATGCCGTTCGATCACAAATTTCTGCGGGCAAAGGATTATCTGGCGGTGCATCCGCTCGGTCGAATCCCCGCGTTGGTGGACGACGACCTCACGATCTTCGAATCCGGGGCTATTTGCGAATATCTTTGCGAGAAATACGGCAGCGAGCTCGGGCGCGCGCCGGGCGACCCGGAACGGCCGCGATGGCTGCAATGGGTGCATTTCGCCGAGACCATGTTGGTGCATGGCCAGAACCTCGTCCAGCAATGGATCTTCGTTTCCGAGGCGGAACGATCGCCGATCGTGATCAATCTGGAATCACGCCGCATCGGCAAATGCCTGGACATGTTGGAGCGCATTCTCGCGAACCAGGAGTATATCCTGCCGAGCGGCTTTTCGGCCGCCGACACCAGCCTCGGCTTCTCGGTCTATTTCGTGACGGCGTTCGTCACGTTCGATGTCCATCCCGCGGTTCAGGCGTATTACGACCGGATTTGGGCGCGCCCCGCCTTTCAACAGTCGATGCCCCCAGGCCAGACAAAGGCGCTGGAATGGCTTTTGCCGCGCCTGGGGCAGCCGATGAAATTCCGCGCCCCGGCGGAGAAAATCGCTCTGTAAGCGGCCGGCGACACGCCCGAACAGCCTCATTTTCCGAACGCCCAACCCGCCGCCGGAGCAAGCGCCCGCGGCTTGACGGAACTTCGTTCGCCGCGTCGCGCCCCCACCGTGAAATCCGCTGTTTTTACAATCGCTTAGGTTTAAGCAGTTGGTGTGATGCGGCGCTAGAAATACCGGCCATTATAACAGTTATTTTTATACCTCAATGAGCACATAATACCGACCTATTGATATTATTTTAAGTATATCCTCGATACTCAAGAACTTTCCAAAATTAACATTGGTTTACGAATTTTTTACGCTGGGAGGGGATTTTCCTGCATTGCGATATCCGCCGAGATGGTTTAGAGGGGAATTTATGGATAGGCATTCAATGACGCGCGGATCGCCGTCGACCTCCGCGGCTGGGCGCATCGCATCCCGCGCGGCGCTCGTTGTGGGACTGACGCTCCCCCTGGTTTTGCTGGCGCAAAGAGAGCTCGCGCGGGACGCGGCGCCGTTGGCGGCGCTGCCGCCGATGCAGCCGGATTCCGCCATGAGCCCGGCTTTGACCGATGCGTTCGCGGGCATGCGCTATGGCCTGAAGCATGCCGATATCGAGAATTATCGAAGCGTCTTCGACGCCGTCGATCATGGCGACTGGCAGCGCGCCCAAGCGATGTCAGCCAAGGTGGAGGACCGGCGTCTGATCGGTCATGTGCTGGCGGAGCGTTATCTGGCGCCGGACGCGCAAGCCAGCTTCGCCGATTTACGCGCGTGGCTCGACCTCTATGGCGACTATCCGGAAGCCGACGTCATCTACCGCAAGGCGGTGGCGCTAAAACCGCCCAAGTCCGCCCTGACCATTCCGCAACCGCGCCCCGTGGAGGATTTCGAGGTCGATATCCCCGATAGCGAGACGCCCGGTCCAACCGAGCCACACACCAGCGCCGGCGATCGCGCGCTCGCCCGATTTTTCGCGGCCGACGACAAGGGCGCGCTCGCCGACGCGGCGCACGCCATCGAAACTCTTGGCGAGCATGCCTATACGTCCCGGTGGATAGCGGGGCTGGCCGCCTGGAGGCTCGGACGGTTCGACGAGGCCGAACGACATTTCACCGCGCTGGCTCAGTCCCGCTTGGCCTCTGGATGGATGGCCGCGGCCGGCGCCTACTGGGCTGGACGGGTAGAAGAGCGCAACGGCGCCGTCGCGGCGGCGAGAAAGTTCTTCGGCGCGGCCAGCCGCTTTCCAACGACGTTCTACGGCATGCTGGCGCTTCGCAAGCTCGGGCTCGACGTCGCGCGGAAAACATCAGCCGCATCCATCACGACGGATCACCTGGATATACTTTCCGAAAATCCAGCCGGATATCGCGCGATCGCCCTGCTCGAGATCGGCCGCCGGGCCTTGGCCGCGGACGAATTGGAGCGCATCGACGCCTCGGGCAATCCAAGGATGCTGAAGGCGCTGATCGTGGTCGCGGACGCGGCTAATCTCGGCCAGTTCTCTCCCAGCCTCGCGCAGCTCATCGCTCAGCCGGCGGAAGATACGATCGAACGCCGCTTTCCCATTCCGAGTTGGGCGCCGCATGGCGGCTTCCGGGTCGACCCGGCCTTGGTCTATGCCGTGGCGCGGCAGGAATCGCGCTTCGACGCCAACGCGCTGAGCCCCTCGGGCGCCGCCGGCCTGATGCAGATCATGCCCGACACGGCCACGGCGGTGGCCCCGCGCGAGCAGGGATCGTTATTCGATCCATCCACCAACCTGGATGTCGGCCAACGCTATATTCGGGCCCTGATGCGCGATCCGTCGATCGGCGGCAATCTGCTGCTTTTGGCGATCGCCTATAATGGCGGCTCGGGCAACCCCAGCCGCCTGCGGAAACTGGCGGTTCAGGACGATCCGCTCCTGGCGGTGGAAAGCATTCCGGCGGACGGCGCGCGCGAGTACATCAAGCATGTCATCGCCAATTACTGGATCTATCGCGCGCGCTTGGGCGGCGACACCGATTCCCTGACCGATCTGGCCGAGGGGCGCTGGCCGGTCTATCACTGGGATGACGGCGCGCCGGGTACGCGACACTAGGGGTATCCCGATCGCGGGACTACGCGTCCTCGCTATCGTCCTCGAGCCGGAACGTCTCCGTGTCATAATCATAGGCGAACAGCTCGGCGTAGCGGCACCAGTTGATGATCCGCTCCAGCGTGTCGTTCGCGTCTTCCTCGCTCATGTGATCCTCGAGCTCGGTCAGGAACCGGGACGCCGGCGCCCGGTGATTGGGGCGTTCCTTCAAGATTTTCTGGATATGCGCGGCCAGCGGCACGTTGCCGAGAAGATGTTCGCCGAAGATTTTCTTGCGCTGATCCATTTCGGCGTTCGAGAAATTCTTGCCCGCGGGCGTCAATTCGACGTCGCCGCCGCCGACATGGGCGAAGCCCAGAAGCTGCATGCCGTCCAGGAGGACGAAGAGATCGTCGAGCTGAAGGTTCTGATACTCCGCCAAATCCGGAAGGTCGGCCCGGCCGCGATAGCGGTCTTCCATCAGCGTGTCGATCAGCGCCGATAGCTGCTGCGTCGGCGCGTCTGGGATGCGCATCGAGAATTCCTGGCCCTCGACCCCGGGCTCCCCCCTCGCCCGTTTGCCGGCCGCGCCGCCCGGCAATGTGGTGAGCAGCGTATAGACCTGATCGACGATATTGCGGAATCCGGGGCTGTTCCAGTCCCGAGGGCGGGGCAGCGGCACGCGGATTTCGGCGCGAATGCGTCCCGGATCGGAGGAGAATATCAGAATCCTGTCAGCCATCTCGACGGATTCCTCGATATTATGCGACACCATCAAGATGCTCTTGGTCGGTATCTTGCGGTCGCGCCAGAGGTCCACCAGGTCTCCGCGCAAGGTTTCGGCGGTCAGCACGTCGAGCGCCGAGAAGGGCTCGTCGAGCAGAAGCACGTCGGGATTGATCACCAGCGCGCGGGCGAAGCCGACACGCTGCCGCATGCCACCCGATAGCTCCTTGGGATAGGCGGATTTGAATCCGTCGAGGCCGATCAGATCGATCGCCGCCTCGGCGCGCTTGCGGCGTTCGTCGCGGGGAACGTTCAACGCCTCAAGACCGAGCTCGACATTCCCCAGAACCGTCAGCCAGGGGAAGAGCGCGAAGCTTTGGAACACCATCCCCGCCCCCCGCACCGGCCCGGTGACAGGCTTGCCCTGATAGCGGACCTCGCCCTGGGACGGCTCCGACAAGCCGGCGATGATCCGCAGAAAGGTGGACTTGCCCGAGCCGGATTTACCCAGCACGGCGACGATCTCGCCGGGCGCGAGACGAAAATTGAGGTCGTCCAGCACCAGCCGGTCGCCCTTCTCCGCCACCGGATAGGTCTTGAACAGGTGATCGACCTCGATCAGCGTGCCGGCGTCGGTCATGGCGCACTCCTGAAACAGTTAGGGCGTTTGCTAGGATCAAACATCGTCGAGCCGCATACGCTCGGCTGCATAGTTATAAAGCCGGCGCCACAGCAGCCGGTTGAGCAAAATGACATAGATGCAGAGCACCGCCGTGCCGAGGATCAGGCGGGCGGTGTCGCCCTGGTCGCTGGCGACATGGATATAGGCGCCGATGCCGGTCGCGGTCAGCGTATCCGGGCCCCATTTGACCCATTCGGAGACGATCGCCGCGTTCCAGGAGCCGCCGGCCGCCGTCAGCGCGCCGGTGATGTAGGCCGGAAAGATGGCGGGAATGATCAGCCGGCGCCACCAGACCCAGCGGGACACGCCCAGGTTTTGCGCGACATACTGAAAGTCGCGCGGCAGCGACGCGGCGCCCGCGATGACGTTGAACAGAATATACCATTGGGTGCCCAGGATCATGAGCGGCGACAGCCAGATCTCGGTATTGGCGTGAAACCGCAGAATCAGAACGACGGCGACGGGAAAGAACAGATTGTTCGGAAAGGCCGCCATGAACTGAACGATGGGCTGAACCCGCGCCGTCAGCGCGGGCCGCAAGCCCACCCAGACGCCGATCGGAACCCAGATGATCGTCGCGAGCGCGATCAGGACCAGAACGCGCACGGCGGTGACCAGGCCAAGCAGGAATACGCGCTCGACCTCAGACAGTTCCAACTGGCTCGCGACGACGGCGCCGAGCCGATAGGTGACATAGAGGGCAATTATCGACAGCAGCGCGTTATAACCGCGCTCTACCCAGCGCGGGGTTTTTCGCGGCCGATCCATGGGAGTCGACAACCCGGAACCGACCATCTTGAGAGCGAGATAGGCGGTTCTGCCAACCGTCTGGTCCCAGCCCCGACCGGTCGCGCGGAAGCCCATGAGAAAGGCCCGGGCCAAACCGGCCTTTTGAAGCATGGTGAGAAACCACGGACGATCGGACTCAAGGCCGGGCTCCATCTCGGACCGGAACTTCCGGGACCAGGAAATGAGCGGGCGAAAGAGAAGCTGATCGTAGCCGAGGATCACGACCAGCATGATGGCGACGGCGTAGCCGACAGCCGTCAGGTTTCGCTGCGCCATGGCGGCGGCGATATAGGAGCCGACGCCCGGCAGGGCGATGTCATGACCGTCGACGGTGAACGCCTCGGACGCGACCACGAAAAACCATCCGCCCGAGACCGACATCATCATGTTCCAGATGAGGTTCGGCATGGCGTGGGGCAGTTCAAGCCGCCAGAACCGGCCCCAGGGGCCCACGTGATACATGCGGGCGGCCTCCTGCAGGTCGAGCGGCACGGTGCGCAGCGACTGATAGAGGCTGAACGTCATGTTCCACGCCTGGCTTGTGAAGATCGCGAAGATGGCCGCGCATTCGGGCCCCAAGAGGCTCCCCGGAAACAGGGCGATCCAGCCGGTCACGGTGATGGTGAGAAAGCTCAGGATCGGGATCGATTGCAGGATGTCGAGAATCGGAATCAGGATCTTCTCGGCCATCCGGCTTTTCGCCGCCGCCGCCGCGTAGATCAGCGTGAAGGCGAAGGATACGCCAAGCGCGATGAACATGCGCAGCACGGTGCGCAAAGCATAATAGGGAAGATTGAGCGGATCGAGAGAGATGGCCTGCTGGACGCCGAGATCGAACGGCTTGGTCATGCCGCCGGCGCCGACGACGATCATCGTCAGCAGGCCGAAAAGCAGCGGAAACGCGACCACGTCCCAGAAATTGGGACGTAACCTATCCTGCCAGCCGCGGACCGGAAGGCCCCAGAGCATTGAGCGCATGCAACGGACTCCCTCCAGGCGGAGCGATCGTTAGGGTTTTCTTTCGGGAAGCCCGACCCCGGGAGCCGGTCTTTCGGACAACACTTTTCGACGGAAGCGGAAGTGCTCGGCCGGACGGCCGCCGGTCCGCGTTTCACGCGCGCCGGTCGGCTCGACGAGCCCCCCGCGCTCGACCAAACGCCTAAAGTTCTGCTTATGCAAGCGGATTCCGGCAAGCGTCTCCACCGTTCGCTGCAGCCTCAGCAACGTGAAGCTGTCGGACATCAATTCGAACACCACCGGGCGATAGGTAAGCTTTCCCCGGAGCCGCGAGATGGCGGTGGCCAGCACGCGGCGATGATCGCGGGCCATCGGCTGGCCGAAGCCGGAAGCCTCGACATCCGCCCCACCTATCGAGCGTTGGCTTTCCGCCACCGCGTTCGCCTCATAGAGCAATTCATAGCGATCGAGCGTGCGTTCCGGGTCCCAGGAGACGCGAGCGCCGCCGAACGCCATGGTCAGGCGGTCGCGCCTGCGATCCCGTTCGACATGATCGGGAGCCGACGCGACCCAGCCCTCGAGCGTGGGAACGATCTCGGCCCGGATCATCGGGGGCCGGCCGGCGCGCCAGTCCTCCCAGGGGAAGAAGGCGTACCAGTCTCGCCAGGCGGCGTCGGTCGGCCCGGCGAGGGCGGCGGCGGATGTGAGCGCCAGATAGCTGATCGAGAGAAGCCGCTGGCCGGGAGCCTCGACGGCGGGATCGCGGCCGCGGTCGCCGAATGTGTAAAGCTGCTCGACATAGCCGAGCTTCAACCCCGTCAGTTCGCTGACCCAGGCGCGCAGACCGCGCTCCAGCGTGGGATGAGCCTCGGCGTCGAGGGCGCCGAGCGGCAGGGCGCGGAGCGCGGAGCGCGGCGCGGCGACGGTCAGAACCTGTGGGGTCTCGTCGATCACCGCGACGATCACGGCGCTGAGTTCGATCACGATAGACGGGACGATCGGAGACGATTTATTCAGGCCGGGACGATCGTGATCCATGCGTCGCTGCTCCGGGCGCCGCCACAGGGTCGGAGCGGCAAGTCAGGCTACCTGTCGTGCCTTAACCGGAGTCTGTCAATAACGCGTTTTTGGACGAGCGCCTTGTTGTAGGGCGAAAAAGCGCCGCGCTTTTCCGCCCTACGCACTCAATGCCGATTACGCTTAGAAATTGAATCGGGCGACGAGCTGGCCGGAGAGGGCCTTGTAGTCGCCGCGATCCTCGCCGCCGGCTTCGAAGGCGATATCGGTGTATTTGTCGCCGCCATGAACGCCGATCTTGGCGAGCGCGCCGCCCTTTTGATCGGGCGGCGTCAGGGTGAAGGACGATCCGCCGCTGACGAATTGGGCGACGGTGTCGCTCGGGCCGCCGAACACGTCCTTATAACCGACGGTCAATTCGGGCCGCCAGATGAAGCCCTCGCCGATGCGCGTGCCGAAGGTGAGCGCGCCGGTCGCGGAGCCCTGCTTGCCGAAATTGGAGGCATAATTCAGATCGAGCGCCGAACCGCCATTATGATCGCCGTGGGCGCCTTCATACAGCATGAAGTAATCGCCGGAAATCGACGGGCGAATGTAATAATCGTCTCCCAACGCCTGCTCGTAATCCAGCCCAAGATGGGCGTTCCCCATGCCGCCGGTCCAATGGGACGACGCGTTGCGCGCAAAGGTGGTTCCGTCGAAATAATTGCCGTCGAAATTGCGATTGCTGCCCAGCTCGGCGATTCCGGCGTTGAAGCTGGC
>CAJCJC010000160.1 GCA_903970575.1 Alphaproteobacteria bacterium | reverse complement strand
ATACGACGATCAAGCCGATCTGGGATTTGTGGCGCAGCGTCACCCAGGATTTCTTCGCCACCGCCTCTTACGCGGTCGTCGCGACGGACACCTATGCGCGCGGCCTCAAGCAATTCCTGACGGACGAGATGGGCGTGCCTTGCACTTTCTCGTTCTCGCGCCGCCAAGGCGTTAAGCCGGACAACCAAGCGGTGCGCGAAGCTCTGAAGAAAAGCCCGCCTCTGGTTCTCTACGGCTCTTATAACGAACGCATGTATTCGGCGGAGCTGGGCGGAAGGTCAATGTATATCCCGGCCTCCTTCCCTGGCGCCGTCATAAGGCGCGCCACCGGAACGCCGTTCATGGGGTATTCCGGCGCAACCTACATCATTCAGGAATATTGCAACGCGCTGTTCGACGCGCTGTTCAACATCCTGCCGCTGGGCACGGAGATGGACAAGGTCGACGCTACGCCGACCCGCCTCGTCGCCGATAGCCGCGCCTGGGATGAAGATGCCCAGGATTTGCTGGATCGATATGTCGAGACCGAGCCCTTCCTGGTGAGGATTTCCGCGGCCAAACGCCTGCGCGACCGGGTCGAGCAAGATGCGCGGGTCGCCGGTGAATCACGGGTCACCTCGGGACGGGTGTCCGACTCGTTGAAGGCCCTTGGCGGCCGGGGCGCGCAATGAGCCCGGCTAAACAGTTTTCCATGCCCACCGCCTATTCGGCGGGGGCGGGTCGCCGATCGCGGCGGTCCTACCGAGTGCTCCTGGGGACGCAAGACGCCTCAGCTGCGAAGAATTTCGGCTGGTACATCCGCTCCCGCGGAAATGGCCTCCGCGATCCCTGCCGTTCGGGATTTGAGCGGCAACGGGTGGTAAACCCATATCAGGGAGTATCTCTATGACTCTTCACGAACCCCCGGACGAAGCCGTCTCGGGACTGACAGCAACGGAGGCGCGGGAGTTCCACAAGATCTTCGTCACGTCCTTCATTGTTTTCTTGATCATCGCTCTTATCGCCCATGCCCTTGCTTGGGAATGGCGTCCTTGGGGCGGTCACTACTCGATGATTGACGGCGCGTCTCACGTCGCCGGCCTCATCACTTCCGCATTCGCGTAAGGAGGCGATTATGTGGCGTGTATGGATGCTTTTCGATCCTCGCAGATCGTTGCTCTTGTTGTTCACCTTCCTGTTCGTTCTGGCCTTGGTGATTCATTTCATCCTGCTCAGCACCGACAGGTTCAACTGGCTCGATGGCCCACACAGCCCCGCTGTGCAAGCTTCGGGCATGCCCGCGGCGAAATAAAGCCGCCCACAGTGTCGGGCGAGGTCCAGGCGCACAGCCTGGCCTCGTCCGTCGCCGGGATCTAACTCACTGGGGACGGCCTTCGAGCCTCCCCGCCCTGAGGGGGCCGAAAAAATGGCAATGCTCAGTTTTGAACAAAAATACCGCGTACGTGGCGGGACCTTGATAGGCGGAGATCTGTTCGATTTCTGGATCGGGCCTTTCTATGTCGGCTTCTTCGGAATAACGACGATCTTCTTCGCGACGCTCGGCACCGCGCTGATCGTTTGGGGGGCCGCGCTCGGCCCCACATGGAATCTCTGGCAGATCAATATCGCGCCGCCGGATTTAAAATACGGGCTCGGATTCGCGCCGTTGCGCGAAGGAGGGCTTTGGCAGTTGATCACCATCTGCGCCCTCGGGGCCTTCTTTTCCTGGGCGCTCCGGCAGGCTGAAATCTCCCGTAAGCTCGGCATGGGGTATCATATCCCGATCGCCTATGGCGTCGCGGTATTCGCCTATTTCTCCCTTGTGGTGATCCGGCCCATCCTGCTTGGCGCCTGGGGAAATGGTTTTCCATATGGCATCCTCAGCCACCTCGATTGGGTGTCGAATGTCGGTTATCAGTACCTGCATTTCCACTACAACCCCGCGCATATGATCGCTGTCAGTTTCTTCTTCACGACGACACTGGCGCTCGCGTTGCATGGCGGCTTGGTCCTGTCGGCGATCAACCCCAAGAAGGGTGAGGTCGTAAAATCCGCCGAGCACGAGAACACGTTTTTCCGCGATACGATCGGCTATTCGATCGGCACGCTCGGCATTCACCGTTTGGGTCTCTTCCTGGCGTTGTCCGCTGGGTTCTGGAGCGCGATCTGCATCATCATCAGCGGCCCATTCTGGACCCGCGGGTGGCCTGAGTGGTGGAGTTGGTGGCTCGATCTGCCGATTTGGCGCTGACCCAGGAAGGGGAGGAATAATTTCATGGGCTATCAAAATATCTTCACCAAGGTTCAGGTCCGCGGACCCGCATACCCTGGAATCCCAATGCGGGGTCTCAACGATCCGCGCGTCGGAAAGCCGCTCTTTTCCCACCTAATGGGCATTATCGGGGATGCGCAGATCGGGCCGGTCTATCTTGGATGGCTTGGCGTGGCGTCTCTGATCTGTGGGTTGACCGCGTTCGAGATTATCGGGCTCAATATGTGGGCGTCGGTGAATTGGAGCCCGATCCAGTTCATCCGCCAGCTGCCTTGGCTCGCGCTTGAGCCGCCACCGCCGTCCTATGGACTGCACCTCCCGCCGCTTAATCAGGGGGGATGGTGGCTGATGGCCGGCTTCTTCCTGACGACGTCGATCTTGCTGTGGTGGACCCGCATGTATCGCCGCGCCCGCGCGCTTGGGATGGGCACGCATGTGCCTTGGGCCTTCGCCTCGGCGATCTGGCTTTATCTCGTCCTCGGCTTCATCCGGCCCCTGTTAATGGGCAGCTGGGGCGAGGCGGTGCCCTTCGGAATCTTCCCGCATCTGGATTGGACAGCCGCGCTGTCGCTCCGTTACGGCAATCTGTTCTATAACCCGTTCCACATGCTCTCGATCGTCTTCCTTTACGGGTCGACTCTGCTCTTCGCGATGCATGGCGCCACGATCCTCGCGGTCAGCCGTTTCGGCGGCGAACGTGAGATCGAGCAGGCGATCGACCGCGGCACGGCGGCGGAACGCGCCGCTATCTTCTGGCGCTGGACGATGGGCTTTAACGCGACGTTCGAGTCCATCCATCGCTGGGCCTGGTGGTTCGCCGTTCTGACGACGCTCACGGGCGGCATCGGCATTCTCTTGACCGGCACCGTCGTGGATAACTGGTACCTCTGGGCTGTTAAGCACCATGTGGCGCCATCCTATCCGCATGTCTTCCCAACCATCGTCGATCCGGCCACTTTACCGGGAGCGTCCCAATGAACATCCTTGGCGTTAAAATCGGTTTTGGCCTTGTCATCGCGATTGGCCTCAGCGCCCTCGTGTTTCTGATCATCGTCTTCAGCACGTTCCAACGGCCGCCCGAGAAGCAGGTGCAAATCGGCTACCGGGGCGTTGGCATGGTTGAGGTGTTTCATCCGTCGACGGTCGCGGCGGAACTGGCTTCGAACCAGGTCCCGCCGCCGGACGACAAGCTGGACCCAAGCGGACAAAAATCGTCCGAGGCCTACATGAACGTGCAGGTGCTGAAGGATCTGGACTCAAATGAGTTCTTGCGCCTGATGAACGCCATCACGACCTGGGTCGCGCCCCAGCAAGGTTGTGTCTATTGCCACGATCAGGAGAACATGGCCTCGGACGCGCTTTACACGAAAGTTGTCGCGCGTCGCATGCTGCAGATGGTGGCGAACATCAACGGCAACTGGACAACCCATGTCGGGACGGTTGGCGTCACCTGTTATACCTGCCATCGCGGAAATCCGGTGCCGCAGAATATCTGGTTCAACAACCCGCGTTCCTCGGAGCCGCATGGTCTGTCACAGGACAAGCTGGCCAAGAACTACGCAAGCCCTGTCGTGGATATGAGCTCGTTGCCGAACGACGTATTGTCGGACTACCTCGATCACAGCGATGAAATTCGGGTGATCGGTGGAAGCGCCTTGCCGGACGGAAACAGGCATTCGATCAAACAGGCCGAATGGACCTATGGTCTTATGGTCCATATGAGCGAGTCGCTGGGCGTGAATTGCGTCTTCTGCCACAACAGCCGCGCGTTCTCCGTCTGGGATCAAAGCACGCCGCAGCGCGTGACGGCTTGGTACGGGATCAGGATGGTGCGCGATCTCAACACGCAGTATCTGGATCCGCTAACGAAGACGTTCCCAGCCTATCGGTTGGGACCGACCGGCGATGGGCCGAAGCTTGAGTGTGGCACCTGCCACAACGGCGTGTACAAACCTTTGTTCGGCGTCAGCATGCTTCCGGATTATCCTGAGCTCGCTTCGATTAGCCAGACGGCTTCCGCCGCGGCGCCATCAGCAGCACCGCCCGCAGAGGCTGCTCCGACAGCGCCCGCGAATCAGTAAGGGCGTCTTCGGCAGAAAGCCGGCGGGAGAGGTTGGAAGATTCCAACC
>CAJCJC010000159.1 GCA_903970575.1 Alphaproteobacteria bacterium | reverse complement strand
ATCGTTCATCGCGGTCAATACGCCGGGATCGATCGGGCGGTCGCCGACCGTATCGAAAATGCCGGTCAGGCCGCACATCTTGCTTAGAGCACGCCGTGCTCGACGTAATCGATCAGCGGGCGCCAATCCTCGCGGATGACGGCGCGGGCGCCCCTGATCTCGAACACGGAAAGCCCTGTCGCCGCCGCCTCGCCATAGGCCTGACTGTCGCGCAGCCGGGCGATGACCGCGTGCCCGAGGCCGCCCAGGAATTTATCGAGCCGATCCGCCGCCCGGGTCCGGTCGCGCATCCTGTTACCGATGATCGCGACGCCCTTGCGGTTCTTACGGATGGATTTCAGCGCGTCGAGTTTCTCGATAAACGACTGGCTCGCCTCCTGGTCGAACGCCGAGGGCAGCACCGGCATCAGAATGAGATCGGCCTGCGCCACCAGCTCCTCGAACAACTCTTTCCGCAAGCCCGCCGGCCCATCGATCACCAGCCGGGTGACGGTTTTCGGAATCTCGCCGATCCCCTTGTTCCAATCCGCGACCACGATCGGCTTGGCCGTCTTCGGCCGCCTTTTGGCCCAGCCAAGGCTGGAGCGCTGCCGGTCCGCATCGGCCAGCAACACCTCATGCCCCGCCAGCGCCAACGCCGCCGACAGATTCGTCGTCAAGGTCGACTTGCCACAGCCGCCCTTGGAATTCGCGATCAAAATGGAAAGCATGGGTTCACGTTATAGCGATGTTAGCGCGGAGCCAAGGGGTTGGGGTTTTATGAAGGCCAATTGGGAGAAGGCATTTAATTCCGACAAGCGTTCGGAATGGTACAACTCATTGGCTGATCGTGACGTTCAATGTGCGAAACTGACACTCGGCGCCGAGCCTGTTCGGCGTTGAAATCCTGACACCCAGCCAAGCTATCAGGAGATTGCTATGAAAACCGCGAGCGGTACCTATCCGCTGCGTCCGCCACCGGCGATCAAGGCCGAGGCGGAACGTCTCGCCGCCTCCGAAGGCCTAAGCTTCAACCAGTTCGCCGCAGCCGCTATCGCGGAAAAAGTCGGCGCGCTGAGGACAGCCGACTATTTCCCGGCCCGCAACGGCAAAATCGACTGGAACGCATTCGACAGGGTAATGAAGCGAGCACGCGGGGAAGCGCCGCGACCAGGCGACGAGATGCCGGAATAACCGGCGCCACGTATCGCCGACGCAAATTCAGCCTTCCATCCTTGCGCCCGAAGCAGGCCTCCAATATCGAACGACGAGTTGGTATCGAGCCCGATCATTAAGGCCATCCCCTCGCTCGTCAGCGGTGTCCGCTGCTTCAAACCACCACAATGTCGTTTTCCACGTCGGTCGCGCCGGGCGCGGCCCAGGCGGTCGCGGCGGCTAGTTGGCGGTCATGCGGGGATTTGACGGTTCCCGTCAATCGCACTTTCCCGCCTTCAGCGGAGACGTCGATTGTCTTGGGATCGAAGAACCAGGATCGATGCAGGGCATGGGTGATGTCGTCGCTGATAGTCGACACGTCGACCTTGCGGTCGATCGCGATGTCGTTGATGACGGCGACGACGCCGAACAGCCGTCGGATATCCTGTTCCGCGGCCTCTTTCTGAAAATGCCATTCGACGCCGCCGGTCAATGTGACCCAGCCCTTATCGACCGTCACCTTGACCGCGCCCTCGGGCACCGCGACATCCGAGGCGAGGCTGTGCACGGCCGCTTGTCCGATTTCGATATCGCCGCGGATATGTTCGGATTGCAGCCGAACCTCGATTTCGTCAATCACCGCCTTGACGCCCCTGACCCTGCGCGCCGCCGCCTCGGCCCCGTGTTTTTCCATGTAGGTCCCGACATGGCCGGTCAGGGTGACGGCCCCATCGCTCGCGGCGACGCCGATATAGGGCGCCACGACGCTGGGTTCCCACCCCAGTTCCGCGATGACCGCTTCTTCAAGTTGGATGTCGTGCGACATGAAATTCTCCGATGAACTATTGGATCGACGGCGTCGAAATGCGTTGAAAATCAGGCTGTCAGGACGCGAGGCGTCCAAGCTTAGGTTACGTCAGGGCCTCTCGCGCGATCACCAAAAGCTGCGCGGGCGTGACGCTCGAAAGATCGGCCGTGACCTCGCGGGCGATCCGGCGATAGGCGTCGGGATGATGGGCGCGCAGGTAGTCCGTCAGATGATGGGCGGCGTTGCTCTTGCCCGCGCCGTGACCGACGATCACGATCTTGCCGGCCGCCGACAGGGCATCGGCGATGCGATCGTAAAAGCTCGGGTCTTCAGGCGCGCGCTGGCCGCGTTCCCGCGATTGGTCCTTGTGGACCAGATGATGCAGAAAATGATGCGGGTCATAGGGCGCGATCAGATGCCCGGACGGATCGTCGCCCGCGATATCAACGTGGTATATTTTGGCCCCGTGATGGTCCATGACGACCAGGAGCGTCGGCTCCGCCGGGACGATGGGCTCGGCCGCTTCCAGCAGCCCATCGGGAGATTGCCCCGCCTTAAGCAGGAAACGCCGGAGGTCGATCACGTCCGACCCGGTCAGGTCCTTGCCGTGGGGCTGACGCATCTGGTGACGTTCGCCGCCGATGATGAACGCGAATTCCCCATTATGCTTCTCCTCGACCTCGCCCAGGTTGTTGAATAGTGAGACGACATGGCTCCATTCGAGGTTTTGGGCCGAGGGATGACGGAAGATGGCGCCCAGCGTTCGGCGATCCGAACTGGACGCCACGATGTTCTTTACCGGCGAAACGATATCCACCGGTTCCGGATGCTGCGTTTTCATAATCGGGCGTCTCCGTTGAACGCGCGCTCCGCGCCTTCGAGGATTGGATAATGGGGACGCCGGATCGGCCGCCGCAGCCTCGGAAACTACTCAGGCCTCAGGGTTGGCGACTATCGCGGCGCGCGCCACGGCTCTTGGCAACCGGGCGCGGCTGTGTCAGGGGTTGGGCTCGCCGAGGGCCGCATGGCCGACGCCCGCAAGATAAGAGACGCATCATCGTGACGGCCAGCCGTCGAACCCTTCGCACTTTCGACAATCAATCCGGCCGCAATGTTTTCTATCGCGCGGCTATCCACCCGTTGGTCGCGGCCAAGACCGAAATTTTGATCGCGAAGATCGCCCAGGCCGGACGCGTCGCCGTCTACGATCCCTCGGGATATTTCGCCGATCTGGCCGCGATGCACGATCTGAGCGATTGGAACGTCGAAGGCGTTTATGCGCAGCGGATCGAGGAAACTGGCCAGGACCGGGCCGGCTTCCCGGCCCAACCGGTGACCGCTCTTGCCGACAGCACGGCCGACATGGTCTTCGTGGCCGAGATCGATGGCGAAAAGCTGCTGTCGCGGCTTGGCCCCTATCGGCCGCCGATCGAACGGGTGGAGAGTTTCGACGCTTTGCGCCTGGACGATGCGTGGCTGACCAATCCCGGCCGCTATTTCGATCCGCTGAACTTCGTGTCGGATTTCCTGTTCTTCCGGGATTCGGGTGGGCTGCACACCGCGATTTCGACGATCAATTACTGGCATGGCCATGGCGCCGCCAGCACAAGGCTGTGGTGCCGGCTCTTCGCCGAGGATGGCGAGGTTCTGGCGACCTGGGAGCAGACCTTGGCGCCCGGTCCGTGCGGGATCGTGCTGGATAGCGCCGAAATCAGGCGACGCTTCGGGCTGGGGGATTTCACGGGTTCGCTCTACGTCCACGTCATCGGTTCGGCGGCCCATGACACGCTGAAATACGCGGTCGATATCCACGACGATTCCGGCGCCACGGCGACGGTGACCCATGACAGTAATCCCTGGGCGGCCGATCTCTATGCCGGACTGCCGGCGGCGGCGGCTGGCCAAAAAATCAGCCTGCTGATCCAGAATTGCTTCCCGGTCCCCATCCCGAAGGGGGGGATCGAGATTCGGCCGATGGGCGCCGAGGCGTTCACGCCGGTCGACAGCATCGTTCCCGCCTACGGCACGGCGGCGATCGACGCGAGCGATTATTTCCCCGATATATCCTGGCCAGGTCAGTTCGAGATCAGGGCGAATAAATTCTGTTGTCGGCCGCGTTACGAGATCGAATACGGCGCGGGATACCGGTCGGCCGCGCATGTCAACGTCGAGCGCAGCGACCTTAAGCCCGCCGCCGACATCGGCGACATGACCCGGCTTTTGGGTAAGGGTTTCATCCTGCCGGCGCCGCTGCTGCCGATCAGGGACTGGTCCTCGACCGTGCTGCCGACGCCGATGGCGACCTGGCAGGATGGGATCGCGCTGACGCTGCGCGCCTATGACCCGGACGGCGCGCTCGTCATGGAGTCGCCCCTGGGCAAGCGGTCACGGGACGACTCGATCGCGGTTTCGGTCGATCGGACCCTTGGCGACCCTGCGCTTTTGGCCGGCGGTTACGGGCATCTGGAGCTCGGCTATGATTTTGAGCGCGGCGAGCTCGGCGACGGCTGGATCCACGCGATCTTCCGCTATGCGCGCCGCGATACCGGACGCTCGGCCGAGACCAGTTTCGGCTCGCACCTTTTCAACGTGCCGGCGGTATGGCGCAACGAGCCCAATTCCTATCTGGGCAAGCCGCCCGGCCTGTCGACCCGGCTCTATTTGCGCCTGACCGACCGCCCCGGACGGGTGATGTGCCATTTGTCTTACCCTACCTCCGGCCGTTGGCGGCCCTTTTCGGAGACCGATCTGATCCTACATGACCGATATGGCCGCGAGGTGGCGCGGCGGCGCCTCGCCATACCCTGCTCTGGATCGCGGCTGATCGATACGACCGAAGTCTACGATCGCGCCGAGCTCTCCGAAGCGGCCGGCGGCGGGTATGTGATCATCCGGGATACGACCTGCCGTCTGTTCGGCTATCACATTTTCCTGGGCGCCGGCGGCGGCTTCGCGCTCGACCACATGTTTGGGTTTTGATGATTCGCCCAGAGTTCCGATCGACACCGTGAGCATCCCATCCAAATATGGGCCAACCGGCTTTCGGGTCATGATCCCGTTCGCGATCGCGGTCGCGCTCTTCATGGAAAACTTGGATTCGACGATCATCGCGACCGCTTTACCGGCCATCGCACGCAATCTGCATACAACACCCGTCAATCTCAGCATGGCGGTCAGCGTCTATCTCCTCAGCCTTGCGATCTTCATCCCCATGAGCGGGTGGATGGCGGACCGGTTCGGCGCGCGGACCGTCTTCGCCGGCGCGATCGCCATGTTCACGCTCAGCTCCGCGCTGTGCGGCATGGCTTGGTCCCTGCCAATGCTAATCGGCGCCCGCGCCCTGCAGGGGCTGGGCGGCGCCATGATGATGCCGGTGGGGCGGTTGATCCTCGGTCGCAGCTTCGCCAAGCGCGATCTGGTCGCGGCGATGAGCTGGGTCACGATTCCGGCGCTGATCGGCCCGATGGTGGGGCCGCTGATCGGGGGCGCGATCACCACCTATGCCTCGTGGCGCTGGATTTTCTACATCAACCTGCCGATCGGCGTCGTGGGCATCGCCTTCGCGCTTAAGGTCATCGACAATTTCCGCGATCCTGACGTGCGGCCGCCGGATGTGCCGGGGTTTTTCCTGGTCGGGATCGCGTTGGCTGGGCTGGTGCTCGGCATCGAGAATATCGGCAGGGGCCTGTTGCCGCCGGCGGGCGTGGCCGGCCTGCTGATCGTCTCGATCGCCGCCTTCCTGTTATATGTCCGCCATGCGCGGCGCGTGACGGCCCCGGCGCTCGACCTGTCCTTGTTTCGCATTCCGACCTTCCGCGTCTCCATCCTGGGCGGGGGTCTCAGCCGAATCGGGTTCGGGGCCACGCCGTTCCTGCTCCCGCTCCTGTTCCAGATCGGGTTCGGCCGCTCGCCGCTCGAATCCGGCGCGCTCACATTCACGACCGCGATCGGGGCGATTTTGATGAAGATCGGCTCGGCGCGCATTTTGCGCCGGTTCGGATTCCGCCGCCTGCTGATCGGCAATGCGTTCATCGTCGGCGGCAGCATCATGATTCTGGCGTTTTTTTCCCAATCGACGCCTTGGATCGTCGTCATCGCCGTGCTTGGCCTGTCGGGCTTTTTCCGCACCCTGCAATTCACCTGCATGGGGGCGCTCGCCTATGCCGACCTCGACGCGCGGAGCATGTCGAACGGCACCTCCATCGCCAGCGTCGCACAGCAGATCAGCATGAGCCTGGGCGTCGCCGTCGCCGCCATGGTCCTGCATTTCTCCGGCGAAATCGTCGGGCGGGGCTCCCCCGCCGCCGCCTTCGCACCGACATTCCTCATCATCGGAATCATTCCGATCCTGGCGATCGCCATATTCGGCCAGTTGCGACCGGGGGCGGGGGAGGAACTGACGGGAAGACCCGTCGTTCCGGAACCGGAGGAGATGGAGCAGGGCGGCGTAACCGTCCGCGCCGCCAGCCGCGTTGCCTCCGGCGGCCGCTAATTCAGCGGCGAGACTTACCCTTGGGAGAAGTTTTTCTCAATTTACGCTGTGGAACACTCGCGAGACGAGCCGTGTTAGACACTCCGAATTGCGATTCACGACCCCACTCACTCGACAGGAAATAATCATGAGACTATTTGCGCTTGCCGCGGTCGCGGCGGTAACACTTTCGTCCCTGGGCGCCGGCGCGGCGCGCGCGGCCAGCGACGAACAGAATCTGGTCGATCAGGCTCGGATCACCCTCGACCATCTGCGTTCCGACAAGGAATTCGGCACGGCGAAGGAGCTTCTGCGTCACGCCCGCGCCGTTCTGATCGTCCCCAACCTTGTCAAGGGCGGCTTTTTCTTCGGCGGCGAGGGCGGCGACGGCGTGATGCTGGCCCGCACGGCCGGCGGCGGCTGGACCGATCCGGCGTTCTATACCTTGGCGTCGGCGTCCTTCGGCTTGCAGATCGGCGTGCAAACGGCGGAAGTCGTCATGATCGTCGAGAGCGAAAAGGCCCTTCACGCCCTGGAGCAGGACGAGTTCAAGTTCGGCGCGCAGGCGGGTTTCGCCATCGTGACCCTGGGCTCAGACGCCCAGGCCGCGTCGAGCACCGCGCTCAATTCCGCGGATCTCGTCGTGTGGTCGTCGGCGTCGGGCGCCTATGTCGGCCTGACGCTCGAAGGCTCGATCGTCAAGCCGCGCGAGAATTATAACGACGAGTATTACGGTCGGCCCATCGCCGCCCGCGCGATCCTCAACATGAATGAGGGTCATAACCCGGGCGCCGGCCCGCTCAGGCACGACCTCCCGTAAGCGCTCCGGTCACATTTTCGACCTCGAATGGCCCCGCGCAAGCGGGGCCATTTTCGTTTGTGCGCGGCGGGATGACGATGGGTCTTGATGCCCGCGCCGGACACCCCATTTCTCATTAACGGCGCCCAATCGGGGCCGTGCGCGATTCCAGCAAGGAACGCGATCGCCGCTCGCTCAATCGAGGAGATGCGCCATGAC
>CAJCJC010000158.1 GCA_903970575.1 Alphaproteobacteria bacterium | reverse complement strand
GGATGGCACGATCGAGGCGGTGCGCGTGGCCGATGCGTCATGCTTCGCGCTTGGCGTTCAATGGCACCCGGAACATCGTCCCCTCGAAAACCCGGTGTCGCGCGCCATTTTCGCGGCCTTCGCCGATGCCCTACGGCAACGCCGGGCGCGTCGCGTCGGTGGCGCGCCATGATGGCGGGCGGCGAAATAGAACGACTTATCCAGCTTTTAGCCAAGCTTCCGGGGCTCGGTCCTCGCTCTGCCCGTCGCGCGGCGCTGGCCATGCTAAAGCGGCGCGATACCGTCATGCTGCCCTTGGCGGAGGCGATGGAGGCGGTCGCCGCCGCGGTGCTGAACTGCTCCGTCTGCGGCAATCTCGATACCGCCGACCCTTGCGCGCTTTGCCGCGACTCCAACCGCGACCAAAGGATCATCTGTGTGGTCGAGGATGTCGCGGATCTTTGGGCGCTGGAACGCAGCGGCGCTTTTCGGGGTCGCTATCATGTGCTGGGGGGGGCCTTGTCGGCGTTCCAGGGCATCGGGCCCGACGATCTGTCTATCGACGCCCTGGTCGCGCGGGCGCGCGACGCCGCCGTGTCGGAGATTATTCTGGCCCTGAATGCGACGGTCGAAGGCCAGACTACCGCCCACTTCATCGCGGAAAAACTAGCCAAGGCCGGCGTTGTGGTGACCCATCTGGCGCATGGCGTCCCAATGGGCGGCGAACTCGACTACTTGGATGATGGAACGCTGACCGCGGCGTTGCGGGCCCGGCGCGCGGTCGCATAATGCGGGAACAGTCGCTCGATATTCTGGATGGCGTCGAGACCTGGGTCTTCGATCTGGACAACACGCTGTATCCGGCGTCGTCAAAGCTGTTCGATCAGGTCAGCCGGCGCATGACCGGCTATATCGCCGAGTATTTCGACATGGCGCCTGACGCCGCTTTGAAACGCCAGAAGGAATTCTTTATGCGCTACGGCACGACCTTGCGGGGTCTGATGACCGAGCACGGCGTCGATCCCGAGCCCTTCCTCGATTACGTTCACCGGATCGATGTCGGCGTCGTCGCCCCGAACCCGGCTTTGGCGCTTAAGCTTGGGTTGTTGCCCGGCCGCAAGCTTGTCTTCACGAACGCGTCGCGCGCTCACGCCAAGCGGCTGATGGAGCGCATCGGCATCACCGAGCATTTCGAGGAGATATTCGACATCGCCGACGCGGACTACATCCCCAAGCCCGACAAGACATCCTATTCGATGATGCTCCGGCGGCACCAGGTTTCGCCGTCAACCGCCTGCATGATCGAGGATATCGCCGGCAATCTGGAACCCGCCAAGGCCCTCGGCATGGCCACGGTATGGCTGCGGCATGAAAACGAATGGTCCGGACCGAAGGACCCCGCAGCGCCCAGCTATATCGACTTCGTGACGGATGATCTGGGCGATTGGTTGGATTTGGTGCTCGCCCGGCGGAAGGTCGCCGGCGTCTCCCGCGACGGCGATTAATGCGCCACTAAGCCGCGTTTCGCGTTCGAGGCCTGCCGCCGAGGCGGCCGTTCGCTCTCGATGCATTCCTCCTAACGATCGTGCGTTTCATCAGAACTGAGCCAAGCTCGTCGGCGAGAAGCTGCGGAACCGAGATATCCGCATCCAGGCTTTGGATATGCAGGCCGTATCCGCCCTCATCTACCTCGATTTCGCGTAAATCGTCCGGCCCCGCGCGTTCAAGGCCGGGACAAGCCGAAAGCGGAAAACCGACGATCGCGCCGTTGTTCAAGGTAATCATCAGCCGACCGTTGTCTTCGTCGTACCGCGCATCCAACGCAAGCAATTGCCGGGATCTCTTTCTGGCGGTTCGCCGGGTGATCGCATTGAATTCCCCCTCGGTGAGGGCTTTGAACTCAGCCATGAATTTGCTCCCATTTAGCGCAAAATTGGGGAAGCGCCGCCGCCACGGCCGCGCCGACTTCAGCAACTTCGGCCATCCGAAATCCCACTTGTTCAAACAACTCGACGGGGCCGTCCGGACATTTCAATTCGAATTTCGCCAGCGCGCCATCACGCCTCACAGCGTGGACATGCGGGGGCGGGTGATCGTTGGAGTAGATCGATATTCGAATGTTCCGGATTTTTGATATAGTCGGCACAAGAGATCATGGCATAAACCTAGGCCGGTTCCTAGGTTTTTTCGGGATCAGTTGCTTCTGCCGCGAGGCGATGGCGACCATCCGATATAGCCGAAGAATTGACACGAACCCGACCGCCCCGCATGGTCCCGCCGTTTTATGCGCCCCTAACCGTTGAGCCGCCATGTCCGCTCCTGAATTCGCCAAGATTATTGAAGCCGCCTGGGAGGATCGGGCCAGTCTGACGCCCACGCATACAGGTTCCGTCAGGGTCGCGGTCGAGGCGGCGCTGGAAGGACTGGACAGTGGCGAATACCGGGTCGCGGAAAAGCAGGCGGGTGGCTGGGTCGTCAATCAATGGCTCAAAAAAGCTGTCCTGCTGTCGTTCCGGCTGACCGAATCCACGCCGATGGGCGGCGGCTATGACAAGGTTCCACTCAAATGGGCGGGATGGGGTGAAAATCGCTTCGCCGAGGCGGGCTTTCGGGCCGTACCCGGCGCGGTCGTCCGCCATTCGGCCTATATCGCGCCGGGGGTCGTGCTGATGCCAAGCTTCGTTAATGTGGGGGCGCATGTGGGTAGGGGGACGATGATCGACACCTGGGCGACGGTTGGGTCCTGTGCCCAGATCGGCGCCAATTGTCATATCTCCGGCGGGACGGGCATCGGCGGCGTGCTGGAACCATTGCAGGCGGAGCCGGTGATCATCGAGGATGACTGCTTTATCGGCGCCCGTTCCGAGGTCGCAGAGGGCGTGCTCGTCGAGCAGGGCGCGGTGATATCGATGGGCGTGTTCCTGGGCAAATCGA
>CAJCJC010000157.1 GCA_903970575.1 Alphaproteobacteria bacterium | reverse complement strand
CGCGCAAGGCTGAAAAGGCGGCGCGGCCGAGCCGGGCGGGCATCGCGTTCTGGGTGGTTGACGGAACCGGCGCCGTCCTGCTGCGGCGCCGTCCCGAAAAGGGCTTGCTCGGGGGCATGATCGAAACGCCGTCGACCGAATGGCGATCCGCGCCGCCTACGCCGGAAGCGGCGCTGGCCGCCGCGCCGCTCCCCGCCGAATGGCGCGTGCTGCCGGGCGTTGTCCGGCATGTCTTTACGCATTTCGAATTGACGCTGGCTGTCTGGGCGGCGCGGATCGCGGGAAAGGGCGATCCAGGCCTTGGCCTATGGGTAACGCCCGATCGATTCGGCGAAGTCGCCTTGCCCAGCCTTATGATGAAAGTGGCGCGCCATGCCTTAACGAAGACGATTGGCCCGAAGGGGTCTTAAGCTTGCTCCATCGCGCCAGCGAAACGCCCACGATGCCGACCAGAACTTCGCGCGCCCGCTTGACGAGCGATAGCGCAAGCCCCGCCGAATCCGGCAGCCCCACGGCGAGCGCCGCCAGCGCGAACCCACCTTCCTGAACCGCCAACGCGCCCGGTATGGCGAAGCCTGCGCTGCGCGCCGCCATGCCCAGGCTTTCGATCACGAGCGCCTGACCGAGACTGGCCGGCGCGCCGAGCGCGGACAGGATGATCCAGGTCTCCAGCGTCCCCAGCATCCACGACGCGAAATGGAGGCTCGCCGAGGCGAGCAGCGTCCAGCCCCGCCGATAAAACCCTTGGGCGGCGGTGTTAAGGCCCGACAGCGACATTCCTCCCAGCGCTGGAAACCGCGCGCCGATCCGCTGCACCAGAAGTTCCAGAAGACGAAGGACGCCCAGTCGCTGCGCCATCACCAACCCACAGGCCAGCGCGGCGGCGACCGCCAAGGTTCCAAGCCATTCGCCGTAACCGCGACCTCCGGCAAGAATGGACAGGACTGTCATTCCCGTAATCAGAAACGCGGCCTGGGACAGCACCTCAAGCGTCACATCGACAATGACGCTCGCCCCCGCCGCGCCCGAATTGACGCCGCGTCGCGACAGCATGCGCGCGGCCAGAACTTCTCCCCCCACCTGCGCCACGGGAAACAGGCTATCGATTCCCTCGCGCACCAATCGCAACCGAAAGAAAGCAGCGATTCCCAGCCGGCGACGAACGCTGGCAGGCGACCCTCTGAACAGGCCCCGCCATGCGAGGCTCGACAGCAAAAGCTGCGTCAAATGCACGAGGATCACGAGCGGCAGGGTCCACAGCGCTGAAAATACTGTTTCGCCGACAGCTTGGATATCGCTCCACGTCGAAAAAGCGGCCCAGCCGATCGCCGCCGCCGCCAAGGCCGACAGCATAACGAACATGCCGCGAGAACCCGCGTTCGGGGCGGTCGGTGTGTCTTGGAGGCTAGTCATGCGGCGGAGATGGGGAGCGCGCGTTCGGAAAACAGGGTCGCCAGGAAAAAGGCCCTGCGATGTTCAGACAGAACGGACAGAGAAAGACTGCGGGAGAAGGCCCGGTGTATGCCGCGCGAAACCTTCGACTCCGGGTCCGCGGAGAAAAAGAAATGATTGGCCAGCAGGCACACGCCCCCTGGGCTCAGCAACCCCGCGATGCGTTGGATCACGGATTGGAGCACCGCATCGTTCAGCGGCGACAGGTAATACAGCACATCGGCGACGACGATCAGGTCGAACTTTCCCAGAAGCGTCGGCGGCAGATTCAGGATATCGCCAGCTTCGAAGCGAAGATTCGGAAACGCCGCAGCCCTGACCCGCGCCCGTTCGACGGCGGATTCCGCGATATCCATTCCCAGAACGTGGTCCGCGCGGCCCGCCAGTTTCTGCGACAGGAGGCCAAGCCCGCAGCCGAGATCCAGCACGTTCGTAAAACGTCGCTCGGGCAGCAGGGCTACCAGCCTGTCGTATTTCAAGCCCTGGTATCTGTAGCGCGGCGAGGCGGACGCCCACGGGTCGTTGGATTCGCGATAGACCGACTCGAACGCCGATTTGGGGCCGGCGGCGCGGCTGATGCGTGCGATCCGGGCGTCGGTACGCGCGCTCTTAACGAACAGACTGATATCGCGTGGCAGCATAAAAAACCGCATCCGCCGATCGTCGTGGCGGCTGCGTCGCGATACGTAATCGCCGATGCCGTTGAGAACCCGATCCAGGACGCTTCCTGACATCGAACATCCCTCATGGTTATGAAATAGATTTAAGGCCGACGGTCACCGAGCGGATTCGTTTCCGAAGCTCTTCATTAACTTTTCATAATTTTTGATTTTTGCAAAGGCTTGGCGCGCAGGAATTGAAATGTTCGCGCGTTTAAGGGCGCCCAATCGCCTTATGGCCGCTCAATCTCGATCCCGACCGTCGCGGCGTCCGGGAAAATATCCGGCTTCTCGATCTTAACTTTCACCGATCGCACGCTGAAATGGTTCAGGCAAGCGGCGGCCACCCGTTCGGCCAGCGTCTCGATCAACTGGAAATGGCCGCTTGCGACCAGCGCGCGCGTCGCCTTAACCACATTCTCATACGATAACACCGTATCGACGGTATCGGTTGCGTCCGCCGCGCGCGGCCCGACATTCAGGTCAATCGACACCCGGATGCGCTGAGGCGTGATCTTTTCGTGCGCATGCACGCCGACGGATGCGATCATTTCCAAATCGCGGATAAAGATGCGGTAATTCTTGCGCGCCCCGGCATTTTCCGTGTCCGGGGTCATGCCATCTCCGCGCGGATCTGTTGCCGCAGGATATCGATCGGGGTCGCTCGTCCCTCCGCCTCGAAATGCCAGAACAGCCAGCCATTGCAGGCCGGCGCGTCTTGAACCGCGGCGCCGACCTTGTGGATCGAGCCGCGGCAGGCGCCCAGCAAGGTGCGCGATTCGATCGTGCCGTCGGCGTAGATTTCGGCGTTGTACCGCCGACCGGAATCGAAAATCCTGGTTCCCGGCGATAGCAGCCCACGCTCCACCACCCAGCCGAACGGCACCCTGGGCTCGTTGCGCTTGGATGGCGTTGCCGCCAGCGCGTCGCGCCCCAGCGGCTCGACCGCGCGGATGCGCGCAGCCGCGACCTTGGCGTAGGCCTCGTCGCGCTCCAGCCCGATCCATCGCCGGCCCAGGCGCTTTGCGACGGCCCCGGTCGTGCCGGTGCCAAAGAACGGGTCCAGCACGATATCGCCCGGATTGGTCGTCGCCAGCATCACCCGGTGCAGCAGCGCCTCCGGCTTTTGCGTCGGGTGCGACTTCGCGCCGTCATCGCCGCGCAATCGCTCCCCGCCGGTGCAGAGCGGAATCATCCAGTCGCTGCGCATCTGGATATCCTCGTTCAACCCCTTCATCGCGTGATAGTTGAAGGTGTAGCGGGAATTGGCGCTTTTCGCCGCCCAGATCAGCGTCTCATGCGCGTTGGTGAACCTGCGCCCCCTGAAATTCGGCATCGGGTTGGTTTTCAGCCACACGACGTCGTTCAGCAGCCAGAAATCCAAATCCTGCAAGGCCGCTCCCATGCGGAAGACGTTGTGATAGCTGCCGATGACCCACAGCGCCCCGTCATCCTTGAGCAGCCGCCGCGCCTCGGCCATCCAGGCGCGGGTAAACCCATCGTACAGCGCCAAATCCGCGAATTTGTCCCAATCCTCGTCCACGCCGTCGACCTCGGAATTATCGGGCCGGAACAGGGAACCGCGGAGCTGAAGATTATAGGGCGGATCGGCGAAAATCAGGTCGATCGAGCCGGCTGGAAGCGCCCTCATGCTCTCGATGCAATCGCCCAGAACGATCTGCCCCACCGGTAATCCGGCGTCGGGTTTGGATGAGAAGAGTGGGTGCGTCGCCATTTGTGGGCGATATTCGGGGCCGGGAGTCGCCGCGTCAAATGTTTTCTACCAAAAAGAGTCTTTGGAGTCAGAGGCTTGCCGCCAAACACTCGCGTACGGGCGCGAACGAAACGCGGTGGTGCGGCGTGGGGCCGAATCTTTTCAAGGCCTTGCGGTGTTCCGGCGTGCCATAGCCGACATTCGTCGACCAACCATATTCGGGGTGGCTTTCCGCCAGCGCCTGCATTGTCCGGTCGCGCGCCACCTTGGCGCAGATCGACGCCGCCGCGATAGACAGATGAATGCCGTCGCCGCCGACAACCATCCGGCAGGGCATATCCAGGCCGGGATGCTGGTTGCCGTCGACCAGCGCAAGATCGGGCATGATCGACAGCGCCGCCACGGCCCGGCGCATGGCGAGGAAAGCCGCCCGCAGGATGTTGATCTCGTCGATTTCCGCGACGCTCGCCTCGCCCAGTCCGACCATCGCGCAGGCTCTTATATCGGTATCCAGCCGCGCTCGATCCTGCTCCTGCACCTTCTTGGAATCGTCGATTTCACGCAGCAGATGCCGTGGCGGCCTGGGCGGCAGGATAACCGC
>CAJCJC010000156.1 GCA_903970575.1 Alphaproteobacteria bacterium | reverse complement strand
ACCAGGCTTTGATCCCGCTGAAAACGATCGATTACGATAATGGAGTCAATGTCACCCTGGGGCTCAGCTTTATTCGCACCTCGCCCGACCATGGCACGGCGCTGGATATCGCGGGAGATGGCTCCGCCCGCCCGGACAGCCTGATCGCCGCCCTGAAGCTCGCCCATACGCTCACGCAACGTGGCTGACCCGCTCGACAGACTGCCGCCGCTGCGAGATGTGATCAAGGATTGGGGAATCGATGCCGATAAGCGACTGGGGCAGCATTTCCTTTTAGACCTCAATCTTACCGCCAAGATCGCGCGCGCGGCCGGAGACCTGACCGATGTCAGCGTAATCGAGATCGGACCCGGACCCGGCGGGTTGACGCGGGGCTTGCTCGGTTGCGGCGCGCGCCAGGTCATCGCGATCGAGCGCGACGCACGCTGTGTGGCCGCGCTGCAATCGCTGGCCCTGGCGGCGGACGGTCGGCTCACGATCATTGCCGCCGATGCGCTTTCGGTCGACGCGGCGACGCTGGCCGAGGGCCGGCGCGCTATCGTGGCCAATCTCCCCTATAACGTGGCGACGCCGCTGCTGCTCGGCTGGTTGCGGCAGGCAAGCGCTTTTGAAAGCCTGACGCTGATGTTCCAGCGCGAGGTAGCGATGAGGCTGGTGGCTACGCCACGCACCAAGGATTACGGGCGGCTTTCGGTGATGACGCAATGGCGAATGGAGGCCTCGCTGTTGTTCGACATCCCCGCGACCGCGTTTACGCCCCCGCCCAAGGTCACATCGTCAGTCGTGCGGCTAACGCCCCGGGCGCTGGGCCCGGACGAACCGGATTTCGCGCTGATGGAACGCGTAGTCGCCGCAGCCTTCGGCCAGCGCCGCAAGATGCTGCGCGCGGGGTTGCGCGGTTACGCAACAGACCCGAACGCGCTATTGGAAAGCGTCGGCATCGACCCGACCGCGCGGGCGGAAGAGCTGGATATCGATGCGTTCAGAAGGTTGGCGCGTGCGTGAGATGGCTTGGCATCGTAGTCCGCGCCCCCGAAATGATATTAAAAGGAAAAAATGATATCGTATTAACGTTGAACGCAAGACAGGCCCCATCGTGACAACGCCATCTCGGCCGCAACAATCTGTTTTCCAACACGGGAACCGCGCATGACAGACCATGACCATGCGATCGACTGGAAGCTTCACGGCGTCAAGGTGATTCCGGGCGACCAGCTCGATCCCAATACGGCTCAGACGCCGGGGATGGAGCGGGCGGCGGCAGTCAATCTGGCCCGTGTGGGGGCGCAGAAGATCTGGGCAGGTACGGTCAAGATTCATCCCAATGCGAAGACCGGAGCGCACCACCATGGGGCGCTGGAAAGCGTGATCTATGTTATCAGCGGAAAGGCGCGGATGCGCTGGGGCGACCATCTGGAATTCACGGCGGAGGCGGGGCCCGGCGATTTCATCTTCATTCCGCCGTATGTTCCGCATCAGGAGATTAACGCCTCGACCGACGCGCCGCTCGATTGCGTGGTGGTGCGGAGCGACAATGAGGCGGTGGTCATCAATCTGGATATCGCGCCGGTGGAAAAGCCGGAAACCGTGGCGTGGATCGACCCAATCCATCGGCATGGCTGAAGCATACGGAACGCGCGCCTATAATCCCAGGTCGTAAAGCTCCGCCAGCGCCTGCCGGCGACCGCGACGAGGCACGGGGGCGGACTCAGGTTCGTCGGGGCGATCCAGCCGCCATTCGGCGGGATCGACCGGCTTGCCATTCGCGCGCACCCAGGCGACGATTTCCTTCTGCCGCTCGCCAGCCTCTCGGCCGTAACCACGGGCTTGACCACCGTCGCCCTGCGGAACGTCCCCCTCGATCATGACGTAGCGAAGCTGACCGGCGGCCCTGAGCGCGGCGAGTCGCTCGGGCGACAGAATTGGATCGGCGCCGGAAAAGCCGCCGATCGACATCACGGGCGAACCGGTGGCGACGATGATCGGCGCGGCCTGACGGGAATCGAGCGTAGCCGCCAGGAATCGGGCGTCGTCACGATGGGCCTCCAGGAATGCGACAAGCTTTTCAGTCCCGCGCGGCTCCGGCGCCTGTCCGCGAAACGCGCCACCCGTATCCCCCAAGCCACCGGCGACCGGCAGGCCGGCTGATGGGAACGCCGCGCTGGTTGTCCCAAGCACGCTGCCCAAGCCCCAGCAGGCCGGCGCCGCGACGAGCACCGCTATCGCGACGGCGAAGCCCGCTTTGGCGGATGTTGAACGATAGTCTTTCCCCGTGAACCATGCGAGCGCCAGCCCAGCCACGGCGACGAATGCCGCAGCCCCCAAGCCATAGGACCAAGCGTCGAGCGCGGTCTGGCGGACCGCGTCTCCATCGGCGATGCCCAAACCCCAATCGATATAGCCGCCCCCGATATAAACGTCCCAAATGATGGCCGCGAGCAGCGCCACTGGAAGCGCCCAGCGCCGACGGCTCGATGACGAAGGGCTCAACAAACCGGCGAGCCCGATCCCGGCCAAGGCCGCCAGCGGCGCGGCCAAGGTATCGAGGTAATAAAGCTGAAATATGCCGCCGGCATAGCTGTAGACGATCCCGGTGACGAGCGCGGAGGCCGCCCAGAGCAGGACCGAGACAAGCCGTTTGTCCTGGACAATAGCGGCGCGCCCGCGTCGCATTCCACCGGCGGTTATTGCCACCCCGGCGATCGCAAAGGGGAGGAACCACGCCACCTGACAGGCAAGCAGGGGGGCGACGAGCCTGAGCGGCCCCACCGGGGTCCGCGCCGCCCCGCGCAGACCGCGCGATCGTGGCGCCGTGTCGTCATTGGAGGCATTCGATCCGGATGCGGGCGGTTGTGGCGCGTTCGGTTGCGGCGAAAGCTGATCCAGGGCCCCTGCCCCAGCCTGCAATGCGCCCCGCCTGACGAAACGTTGAACGCCGTTATGGCCGAACACAAGCTCGAACATGGAATTGTCGGTCGAGCTGTCGACGAAGGGCCGCCGATCGGGCGGCGTCAGGTCGTAAGCGGCGCACCAGGAAAAAGACACCGCGAACAGGACGATACCGCCCGCCGCCAGATGACCGACGCGGCGGAGCCACGAAACCGGCGCGGCCAAAAGATAAGTAAGGCCGAAGGCGGGAACGACGACGAAGGCGGCCAGCATCTTGACGTTGAAAGCGACGCCGAGGATCGCCATCGCCAGCAGCAAAAGGCGCATGCTCCCCCGCTCAACCGCCAGGATCAGCGGCCAGGCGGCGAGCAGAAGGGTTAAGGCCAGGCAACCATCGGCATCGTTCGACCGGTCGACCGCGACGCTGATCGGGGTAGCCGCCAGGAACAGCGCGGCGAACAGCCCGGCCGTCACGCCGAAGCGGCGGTGGACCAGATGATTCAGCAGCAGGATGGCGGCGACGCCCTCGAGAACCTGAGGGATGAGAACGCTAATCGCGCTGAACCCGAAAAGCCTGGCGCTGACCACCTGTATCCAGAACGCGACCGGCGGCTTGTCCAAAGACACGAAGCCCGCGGGATCGAAGGCGTTGAAGAAGAAATTATGCCAGCTATCCAGCATGCTGCGCACGCCCGCGCTGTAGTAGAGATTGGTCGCGGCGAAAGGATCGCCGTTACGGCCCTGCCCCAACGCCCAAACTCTGAGCGAAAACCCCAAAAGAACTATCGCGCCAAGCCGGAAAACGGGCCGGCGCGTTTCCAATGGATTGGATTGAAAGTCCACATGCGTCAACTGAATCTCCATTCATACCGCGCGCATGGCACGGCTGTGACGAGAGGACCCTGTGGGGGATAAAAGGTTGAGAAATGACGCAGCCAGACGTCAAAGGCCGCGCTCGTCGGGCCGGCAGGGGCCGACGCGGTGCGCATCGATCGACAGAGTCATATCGCTCGGGACGCCTTGGATCGGCGACTGACCGTCCAGATGCACATGCGCATCGCTGTGAAGGGATGTGTCTCCTGTCGCGGTCACGATCGCGTGCACGGAAACCCGCGCATTCATCATCTTGCAGACGGCGTCGACCGTGGCCCCGGAGCCCGCGATGCTAATGGATTGCTGACTGCATTTCCTGAGGCCGAAGGTCGTCAGATCGGTCATGGACTTGTCGCCGCCATAGCAGGCTTTTTCGGTCATTGGCGGCA
>CAJCJC010000155.1 GCA_903970575.1 Alphaproteobacteria bacterium | reverse complement strand
CCTGGCGATCAGCGTGATCGGCGCCTTCGTGCTGGCGTCCTACGGCGTCATGTCGGGGTCGATCCTGCCGGATGTCGTCGACGATTATTTTCGGCAAACCGGCCGTCGGATGGCGGGCGTGATCACGGGCTTTCTCTACGTTATATCAACCATCGCGGCCGCAGGTTCCCAGCTCGTCGCGGGCGTGGTCCTTACGCTCATCGGCCTTGCGCCGAAGGCTTTGCCCGACGCGGTCCCGGTCGCGGTTTCCGACAAGCTGGGGCTGGTTTCAGGCGGAGTCGCGGCGGCCACGGCTCTCGCTTTTTTTCTGATCTTTCGGGGCTATCCAATTTCGGATAAGGCTTCCCGTGCGTCAGGGTGACGATTTGAAATCAGGGGTGGTTTGACATCAGGATGACGATAAATCAGACCGGCGCAAGTTCGGTGGAAGATATAACGCCGCTTCTGCCGCTTCATCATCGCGTGTACGCCCTCCTTCATAAGCAGATCAGCGATGAAGTCTTCAGCTACGGCATGAGGTTGCCGGGAGAGATTCAGCTTTGCGAGAAATTCAACGTGTCTCGAATCACGGTCAGACGCGCCCTCCTGCGGCTTGAAGAAGAAGGCCTTGTTTCACGGCAGCCCGGGAAGGGAACATTCGTCATTCGCCCCTCGATGAAATGGGGTCACAATGGCGACGCCGCGCCGCTGACCGAGCATGTGGCCAAGGAGAATTCGGCTTACGAAAGCCGCCTCCTAGAGTTCACGTTTATTCCGACGCCGAACCATTTTAACTCCGGGCCCGACGGTTACGGTCCCGTGGTGCTTAAGATTTCACGTGTCGCGTTGGTGGACGGCTCTCCCGTGCATGTCCATATCAGCTATGTCCCCGAACGTCTTGGCCGGCGCATTAATTACGCGGCCGTCGAAAAGACTCCGGTCGCCAATTTATTGCGGGAGAACGGGGTGGAAGTCGCGGAGGTGGAGCTTACCATCGACGCCGCGGCGGCGAACGAGGAGCACGCGGCGTGGCTTGCGGTCCCGGTTGGCGCCCCACTCGTCAATGGCATGCAGCTCTCCAGGGCGGCGAACGGAAGTCCCGTGGAGTTCACGATGACGCTGTCGCGACCCGACCTGTTCCGCTATCGGTTCAGGTCTAACGAACGGCAACGCATCATCGCGCCAATTCCGGGATTGAGGCGCGTCGGCGAGCGGCCGGGCCGGTCATGGTCGTCCAGCGAGGATGCGGAGGCGTGGCCATGATCCCGCGCGCAGCCCCCAATCAACGCCACCAACGCGACACCCGAGAGTCGTCATGCTGAGTAAAGGACAGGAATTCAAACGCGCATGGCCGGTTCTGCTCGCATCGGCGTTCGGATCCGGAGTTGGCGTGTCGCCGCTGGCCTTCTACAGCCTTGGCGCGTTTATCGTCCCGCTCTCGACCCAGTTTGGCTGGACCCGCGCGGAGATTGCAACAACGCCTCTGTTCCTGACCGCCGGCGGACTTATCATGGGCACAATCGTCGGAGCGCTGGCCGACAGATTCGGGGCGCGGAAAGTGGTCCTCACCTCGCAAATTCTCCTCATTCTGGTGCTGTCCGGGCTTTCCTTGATGACGGCCCAATTATGGACGCTGTACGCAGGCTATTTCACGCTCGCGGTCCTGGGCGCCGGAACTATGCCGATGACCTGGAATCGCGCCATCATCGGCTGGTTCGTCAAGAGTCGAGGGCTGGCGATCGGCGTATCCCTGATGGGAACCGGAATCGCCGGAGCGTTGCTGCCGAGCTATGTAAACTGGCTGACGGGTATCGGGACGTGGCGAGCGGCTTATTTCGGCTTGGCCGGGCTGACCCTGATTTTCGGCGTGCCGCTCACATTCCTGTTCTTCCGCGAAGCCCCGGCATCCGCTTCGACAGCCGGCGCGCAAGCAAGACAGGCGGAGACAACCCCCGACGCCAATCGCTACAGCCTGCGGGAAGCGCTCGGAACGCGTTGTTTCTGGCAAATGTCGCTGGCGTTCTTCTTCGCGGCGCTCGCGATATCGTCCGTGCTGATCCATTCCCTGTCCCTCATGACGGATCGGGGCATAGACAGGGCCGCCGCGGCGCGGATTTCGGGCCTTCTGGGGTTGGCCTTTACGTCCGGCCGGCTGGTCAGCGGGTATTTCCTCGATATCTTCAAAGGCGCCGTCTTGGCGATCGTCATGTTCACAGTCCCGGCCATGGCTTGCGGCCTGCTGGCTGTCGCCGGAAGCAATCTCGCGCTCTGCGCCGTTGCTATCATTCTGGTCGGTCTTGCGGGCGGCGCCGAAACCGACATCGCCGCCTATTTCATCGCGCAATATTTTGGTCGTCGGCATTACGGGGCGATCTATGGCCTTTTTCTGACGCTGTTCGGCGTCGGCTCTGGCGTTGGGCCCTGGATCGTGGGGCAAGTATATGAAGCCACGGGCAGCTATGACCGCGCCCTTTATGGCGGAGTGGTGGCGTTTCTGCTCGCGGCCTTGCTCGCGGGGACGCTAAGGCCGCCGGGCGAGCGTCCCGTTCGCGGTTTAGAAGCTGTGCTAACCGACCATTGAGGCGCGCCGCGCCCAGTACATATTTTGTCCGCGTCGGACGAAATATCCTACGCGAGCAGACGAAGAATCAAAATCACTTTGCTCGTTACCTGCCGGGGGCAGGGATAGCGCAATCTGGGATAATTTACTCCCAAATAAGCAAAAAGCGCCCCGAAGGAGGCTTCTTAACCAGCTGACGATTTTGATAGATTTTGGAGCGGGCGAAGGGATTCGAACCCTCGACCCCAACCTTGGCAAGGTGCCCCATGACCTTCGCTGGCCTTCGATCTGCTTCGCGCTCTTACGAAGAACCAAGATAAACCAGCACATTACGTGACACCTGAGCCGCCACGTTTACGCCAGAGCCGCCTCCAACTTGCTACGAACTGATTGGAATGTGCTTCGATTGGGAGTATGATAGAGAAATTCTAATCAGATTTCCACCAGGTGATTGATATGGCTGCGGAAAAGCTCACCAAGCGGGTCGTCGACGGCCTCAAGGCTCCGAAACCTTCGGAGGTTGGGGTCAAGGTTCGGGAGACTTTCGTGTGGGACAAGGAGCTGCGCGGCTTCGGCGTTCAGGTCATGCCGTCGGGCCTGAAAAGCTTCGTCATCCAGTATCGCACGACTGAAGGCAGGCTGCGCCGATCGGTCATCGGCCGCTTCGGCCTGATGACCGTCGAGGAAGCCCGCGACCTCGCCCATGAAAAACTGGTTGCCGTATCAAAGGGCATCGACCCAGTCGCCGCCGATGCGGAAACCGGTGATCGCATCACCGTCGCCGACCTCTGCGACTGGTATGTCACCGACGCCAAAGCCGGCCGGATCCTCGGCAGGCGTCGCCGGCCGATCAAAGCCTCCACCCTGGCGATGGACCGCAGCCGGATCGAGTCTCACATCAAGCCCCTGCTCGGACGCCGGCAGGTCGGCGCCCTCAAGCTCGGAGACATCGAGGCGGCCCAGGCGGACATCGCGGCCGGGAAGACCGCGAAGTTGCGTAAGGGTAGCCGCGGCGGCGCGACCACCGGCGGAGAAGGCGTCGCTGGCCGGACCCTTTCGACACTGCACGCAATCTTCGAGCATGCGGTGCGGGTCGGAAAAATCTCGAGTAACCCCGCCAAGGGCGTTCGCCGGCTCGCCAGCACACCGCGCGAGCGGCGGCTCAGTCGCGCCGAGATCGAACGCCTCGGCAAGACGCTGTGCGAGGCGGCACAGGGCGGTGAGCACCCAACTGGGCTCGCGGCGATCCGCTTCCTCCTACTGAGCGGATTTCGCCGCATGGAGGGGCTCGGCGTTCAGCGACCTTGGCTCGACGAGGACGAGGGCGCGATCCGCTTCCCAGACACCAAGAGCGGCGCGCAGACCCGCGTGATTGGGCAGGTCGCCGTTGACCTCCTACTCAATCAGCCGAAGGCAAAGTCGCCTTTCTTCTTTCCGGCCGACTGGGGTGAAGGGCATTTTATCGGCGTCGTCCGCGTGCTCGACCGCATGTGCGAACGCGCCAAGCTCGCCGACGTCACGCCGCACACGCTGCGCCATACTTTCGCAAGCCTCGCGGGCGATCTCGGCTTCTCCGAGCTGACCATCGCCGCGCTCTTGGGGCACGCTTCGCGCGGTGTCACCCAACGCTACGTTCACATCGACGAGGCGCTGCGAATGGCGGCCGATCGCGTCGCGGAGGAGATGGCCGATATTCTC
>CAJCJC010000154.1 GCA_903970575.1 Alphaproteobacteria bacterium | reverse complement strand
GCCAAAACTCGAACGGGGGCATCGCGATTCGCCGCGCGTTACGCTACATCCAGTGCGTATGCGGGCCGGGCGTATGCGAGCGCGAGCGTCCGCGCGCCGCATATCGGGAGATTTGACGAGTTCATGATCATTTATCCGGCGATCGATCTCAAGGATGGGGCGTGCGTTCGGCTGCTGCGCGGCGATATGGCCGCCGTCACCGTCTATAATCAGGACCCGGCCGAACAAGCGAAGCAGTTCAGTGACGCCGGATTCACCTGGCTTCATTTGGTCGACCTGAATGGCGCGATCGAGGGCAGGCCGGTCAACGCCGCGGCGGTGGAATCGATCATCACGGCGAGCAAGGTGCCGGTGCAGCTAGGCGGCGGCATCCGCAACCTCGCCACGATAGAGGACTGGCTCTCGCGCGGGGTGGAGCGGGTCGTTCTGGGCACAGTCGCGGTGCGCAACCCATCGCTCGTGAAGGAAGCCTGCGCCCGGTTTCCCGGCCATATCGCCGTGGCCATAGACAGCCGCGAGGGCCTGGTCGCGGTGGAGGGCTGGCGCGAAACGTCGACCATGCGAACGTTGGACTTAGCGCTGGACATGGAGGCCGTGGGCGTCGCCGCCATCGTCTTCACCGACATCAACCGTGACGGCGCCATGGGCGGCATCAATCTTGAGGCGACGGTCGATCTCGCCTTCGCGCTCACGACGCCGGTCATCGCGTCTGGCGGGGTTTCGTCGATAGAAGACATCATCGCGGTCAAGCGCGAGGAACGATCCGGCGTCGCCGGCGTCATTTGCGGCCGGGCGCTCTATGATGGCAGGGTCGATCCGGCGCAGGCGCTCGCGGTTATGAATGGCTCCGCGGCGCCGGCCGAGGGATGACCCCATGCTGAAAATCCGCCTTATCCCGTGCCTCGACGTCAAGGATGGCCGCGTCGTCAAAGGCGTGAACTTTACCCATCTGGTCGACGCGGGGGACCCGGTGGAGCAGGCGCGGGTTTACGATCTGGCTGGCGCGGACGAGTTGACCTTTCTCGACATCACGGCGTCGAGCGAGGATCGCTCCCCCCTCTACGACGCGGTCAAGCGAACGGCCGAACAGGTTTTCATGCCGCTTACCGTGGGCGGAGGCGTGCGCAAGGTGGAGGATATCCGCGCCTTGCTGCTGGCGGGCGCGGACAAGGCGTCGATCAACACGGCCGCCGTGTCTCGGCCCGAATTCGTCGCCGAGGCGGCGGAGCGGTTTGGCAGCCAGTGCATCGTGGTGGCGATCGACGCGAAGGCGACGGGACCCGGAAAATGGGAGGTGTTCACCCATGGCGGGCGCAACGCAACCGGGCTGGATGCGATAGACTGGGCCCGCAGGATGGCGCAGTCGGGCGCGGGCGAGATCCTGCTGACGTCGATGGACCGGGACGGCACCAAATCCGGATTCGACCTGGCGCTTACCCGACGGGTCGCCGACGCGGTCACGGTGCCGGTCATTGCGTCCGGCGGGGTCGGCGCCCTGAATCATCTGGTCGAGGGCGTAACCCTGGGTGGCGCGAGCGCGGTGCTGGCCGCGTCGATCTTCCATTTCGGGCTCTACACCATCGGTGAAGCCAAGTCGGTTATGTCCAAGGCCGGCATTCCAGTTCGGCCGACGCCGCCGATGACGGGGCCCCGGCAAACGGGCGTGGCGGCCTGATGGCGGCGCGAGGCGACCCGGCGACGCTGGACCGCCTGTTTAAGGCGATCCTAGACCGGCGGGGCGGAGACCCTGAGACATCGTATACCGCCAAGCTCTTCCATCGCGGCCGCGCCAAGATCGCCCAAAAGCTTGGTGAAGAGGCGATCGAGACGGTGATCGAGGCGATAAAGGACGACAAGGCGAAGCTGGCTCAAGAATCGGCCGATCTTTTGTACCATCTGCTGGTCCTCTGGGCCGATGCGGGGCTGGAGCCAAACGATATCTATGACGTGCTGGCGGCGCGGGAAGGCGTAAGCGGCATCGCCGAGAAAGCATCTCGCAAGAAGGGGAAAGGCTGATGGCGTATGACGATGGCAACATCTTCGCCCGCATCCTGCGCGGCGAAATCCCCGCCACCAAAATTTACGAGGACGACCATGTCCTGGCCATTCTGGATATCCACCCGCAGGCTCCGACGCATATTCTGGTGATGCCAAAGGGGCCTTACGTCTCGTTCGACGATTTTGCCGCCAACGCCAGCGACGCCGAGATTCTGGCGCTCACGCGGGCCACGGGCCATATCGCCCGCGCGGCCGGCGTTGCGGATACGGGCTACAGGCTCCTCCTCAATCACGGGCCCCATAGTCACCAGGAAGTGCCGCACTTGCATATTCATATCTTGGGCGGCAGGCCGCTGGGCCCTCTTGTACACCATGGCTGACTGCCCCCGAATCGCCGAGACGCAAACATAGCTTTGACATAATCAGGTATTATTTGATCTTATTCGCATAGGAGATGCGTTTGGTCCCGAGTCCATGTGGAAAAACGGGTTCGACGCATCGCTCAAGGAGTGTCAAACAGTGTCAGCTTCTCAGATGAAGCCTGGTTCGCCGGACGGTCCGGACTGGCTTGATCAGGTTCTCGGGTGTTCTTCCCCGCCGTTTTCCTTCCGTAATGGCGGATCGGCGGTGACGAACGGAAAAAAGCGCGCTCAGCAAGACGCCGCTATTCCACCGGCATGCGCGCCTGCGCGGACAAATGGCAATCAGCGGAAATGAAAAAGGGGGCGTGGCCGCAAGCCGCGCCTTTTTTCGTTGCCGGTAGCGACAACTTTCTCCGATGCAAATCGGCGCGATCTAACGCCGTCTTGGCCAGTCATCGTGGGGCTTGCCGCGTTATTCGTTTCTTATAGACCAGCGCAGCTTCTAGGCGACCCGGACACCTATCTTCATATCGCCGCGGGGCGATGGATGATCGCGCATCTGGCGCTGCCGACGCCCGATCCGTTCTCGTTCACAATGCCGGGCGCGCCTTGGGTCGCGCATGAATGGCTGGCGGAGCTGGTCATGGCCGGCATTCAGGGCTCGCTTGGATGGGCCGGTCTGGCGCTGGTCACGGCGCTGCTGTTCGCCCTTTCGATTTTGTTGCTGACCCAGGCGCTGCGGCGGCGCTTCGAGCCGCTGACCGGACTGGTTCTGGTATTGGGATCCATTCTTCTGCTGGGGCCGCATCTGTTCGCCCGCGCCCATGTTATCGCGATGCCGCTGATGGTGGTTTGGTGCGTGGAGCTGTTCGCGGCGCGCGACGACGGGCGGGCCCCGTCGCGCTGGCTTTTGCCCGTCATGGTTCTTTGGGCCAATATTCATGGCAGCTATATGTTCGGGCTGGCGCTGACGGGGTTCCTGGCGGCTGAAGCCGTGATCTTCCCGGGGCAGGAAGTCTCGCGCCGATTGGAGGCGCGCCGATGGGGCGCCTTCCTGGGGCTGGCCATCGCGAGCGCGTGCGTGAACGCGAACGGCGTCGATGGCGTTCTCGAGCCATTTCGGATCAGCGCGATGCCGACGCTGCACAAGACCTTCGCGGAGTGGCGAAGCCCTGATTTCCAGACCGCCGCTCCGCTGGAACTCTGGCTGTTGGGGATGATCTTCGTAGGTTTCGCCACAGGCGCCAAACTCAGGCTGACCAGGCTGCTGCTGCTGCTGGGCCTCATTCACGTCACTTTGCAGCATCAGCGACATAGCGACCTGCTGGCGGTGGCGGCGCCGCTGGCCATCGCCGCATCCCTAGCGCCGCAACTGAACCGGCTGACCCGCTCGGACGCCAATTCCTGGATCGCCCGCATGTTCGCCCTGCCCCCGACGCGAGCGAGCATGCAGGCGATGGCTTTAAGCCTGGGCGTCGCGATCCTGTTTGGCGGGATCGCGCTGTTGCATCCGGTCGAACGGCAAGATAGCGACATCACGCCCGGGGGGGCGCTGTCGGCAGCGCGGGCGGCGGGCGTTTCAGGGCCGGTGCTGAACAACGAATTGTTCGGCGGCTATTTGATCCTGAGCGGCGAAAAGGTTTTCATCGACGGCCGCATGGAGATGTATGGCGACGATTTTCTGAAGCGCTATATGAAACTGGTGGGCGGCGACGAGGCGGCCTTGATGGGCGCGCTCGATGCGTATGGCGTGACCTGGACCATGCTGGCCCCCGACGACCGGGCGCTGTTGATTATAGACCGGCTGCCCGGCTGGCGGCGGATTTACGCCGATAAATACGCCGTGGTGAACGCCCGAAGCGAGCCGAGGCCCTCCACGGATGTGAAATAGGGGCGAACCCTCTCGGGTCCGCCCCCTTTCACCAAAAACGGTTCGCCGCGTCAGGCGGCCTCTTCTTCTTCCTCATGATCATGGGCTTCATGGCCATGATTCTCGACATGCTGGATGTTGGCCTCGTCGGCATGCTCATGCGCGTGCAGCCGGTGCCCGGCCGCCAGGTGGGCGTGATGGGCGGCCTTTTCATGATCGCCCGCCTCGTAATGATCCGCCGCCTCGTGGTGATGCTTGGCGGCTTTTTCGTGATGTTCGGCCGCGAGCCGGTGATGTTCAGCGCCTTCGTGAGTCATCGACATGATCTCTGTGCTCCGTGAGGTTAATATGGGTAAGGACACGGCGTTCGAGACAATCCTCGCCGCCGGTCGACCGGTTTATACTCCGACACGCCAGGGAAACCTAGGACGATAAGTCCTATATTTTATCAATATATTATGTGTAAATAAATGCTACTTTCACGTGCATCCAATATTATTTCTGAGACATTATCCTAGGGGATATAACAGCTTATATGGATTATCCGACGGAAGGTCGCGCCTTTCGGCTCGCGCCAAACGCGAGTGCGTGTCCGTCATAATACTGCGATAGACCTGCGCACGGGACAGTGGGAAACCATCTCGCCGGAACCCGTCGACGACGAGGCGACAAGCAGCCAACACAGCCGCGCCGCCAGCGACCAACGGCAGATCGCGCTGCTGAAAGCCAAAGCCTATACGAAAGCCGCCGACGCCGTGGCGCTTAGGTTTGGCGGTTAGGGACTGATACGCCTAAGCGGCGTCAACCCCCTTGCTTCACCCACAGACGTCTATAAATTAGACATCTGTATAGCTTATAATGCGATGGCTCATTCGGGCCATCGAACACGGAGCAGGAGGATATCATGGCGGAAGTCAGTCAGGCCGATTTCGACTATTATAATGGGTCGATCAAGCGCTACACGACCGAAAGCTCGATGCTGGTGTCGTCATCGCCCTATCTGAACCACGCGGTTCTACGGGATTTGATCGCGCAGGAAATGTTGCGGCGGAACGGGGCCGATGTTCCGAACACCGCCTTTATCCCGGAAGTGGCTCAGATCCTTCACCAACTGGAGGACATGCCGACCATTATCCGCCTGTTCGAAGAGGAAAAGGCCCGCCTGCCCGTGTTCCGCAACTGGCTGGACAGCCGCAAACTGTCGAACTTCACGGCGGAAGAGGTGAAGGATTGCGCCCCCGGCACCCTGGGCGCGGTGATTCACGATTTCCTGACGCTCAGCGGCTACAGCATGGATCATTTCTTTCAGGGCATGAAGATCGAGACCGATTACGATTTCTATCTGAAGGAACGGACGCTGACCCACGATATCGAGCATATGATCACCGGTTTCGAAACCGACCATGCCGGCGAAATCGGATTGCTCGCCGCCAACGCACGCGCGTTCTACGCCTATTTCCGGCCCGAACTGGCTGCCTTCTTCAATCGCGTCGGCGCCTTCCTGAAGGCCCGCACCACCATGCGCAGCGGCCTTTTCTATCCCGAAGCCTTCAAGATCGAGCTCGACGCCGAGGATTTCGGGGCGCAGCAGGGCCGTAACTGGAAAATGCCGCTGATGCTCATCCCCTATCGCGACATGATCCATCGTCAGGTCAGCGACATCAGGGCGGAATACGGCATCACGCCCACCATCCCGTCCCGCCAATGGGCCTGGACCACCGCCGTCAGCGAGGACGCGCGCGAAAGCCATATGGCGCTCGCGGCGGAGTAAGTCGCGCCGATCCGATGATGTAGGATGCTTGCGGGCCGTCTTGATAACGGCTCGCAACATCCTACATCTTCCTGACAATGAACTCCGATCAATCCGTACAAAGCGCGTGGCACGGAACCACGATACTGTCCGTGCGCAAGAATGGCAGTGTCGTCATCGCCGGTGACGGCCAGGTGACGATGGGCCAAACCGTCATGAAGGCCAACGCCCGCAAGGTGCGCCGGCTTGGCGAGGGCGGCAAGGTGATCGCTGGTTTCGCCGGAGCCACCGCCGACGCCTTCACCCTATTCGAACGCCTTGAGGGCAAGCTTGAAAAACACCAGGGGCAATTGACCCGCGCCTGCGTGGAGCTCGCGAAGGATTGGCGGACGGACCGCTATCTCCGCCGGCTGGAAGCCATGATGGCCGTGGCGGATTCCCAGGTGTCCTTGGTGCTGACGGGCACAGGCGACGTTCTGGAGCCGGAGCGCGGCATCATCGGCATCGGGTCGGGCGGCGTCTACGCGCTGGCGGCCGCCCGCGCGCTCGTGGATATCGAGGCGTTGGACGCGGAAGAGATCGCCCGCCGCGCCATGGCGATCGCCGCCGATATCTGCGTCTACACCAACACAAATCTTACGATCGAAAGCATCTAAGCCGTTCCATGCATAGTTTCAGCCCACGGGAAACCGTTTCCGAACTCGACCGCTTTATCGTGGGGCAGCATGACGCCAAGCGCGCGGTCGCGGTCGCTCTGCGCAACCGCTGGCGTCGCCAGCAACTGCCCCAGGCGATGCGGGACGAAGTACTGCCTAAGAATATTCTGATGATCGGGCCGACGGGCGTCGGCAAGACCGAGATTGCCCGCCGCCTAGCGAAACTCGCCGACGCGCCCTTCATCAAGATCGAGGCGACCAAGTTCACCGAAGTTGGCTATGTCGGCCGCGACGTCGATTCGATTATCCGCGACCTGATGGAAACCGCGCTCACGATGGTGCGCGAGCGGATGCGCAAGGACGTGGCGGCGAAGGCCGAGCTGGCGGCGGAGGACCGGGTGCTGGACGCGCTGGTCGGCAAGGCCGCGCAGGATCACACCCGCGCGACGTTTCGCAAGCGCCTGCGCGACGGCGAGCTCGACGATCGCGAAATCGAGATCGAGATGGCGGACACGGCGCCGCCAATGCCCACCTTCGATATTCCCGGCATGCCGGGCTCATCGGTCGGCATGATCAATATCGGCGACATGCTGGGCAAGGCGATGAGCGGCCGCACCACGACGAAGCGACTGACCGCCAAGGACGCGCAAAAGACCCTGGTCGGGGAAGAGGCCGAAAAGCTGTTGGATCAGGAGCGGGTAACCCGCGAGGCGATCGATCTGGTGGAGCAGAGCGGCATCGTGTTCCTGGACGAGATCGACAAGATCGCCGCGCGTTCGGAATTCCGTGGCGGCGACGTGAGCCGCGAAGGGGTTCAGCGCGACCTGCTGCCCTTGATCGAGGGCACCGTCGTCAACACCAAATACGGCCCGGTCAAGACCGATTACATCCTGTTCATCGCGTCCGGCGCCTTCCATCTGGCCAAGCCGTCCGACCTTCTGCCCGAACTCCAAGGCCGCCTGCCGATCCGGGTCGAACTGAGTCCGCTGGAGCAGGCCGACCTGAAGCGCATCATGCTGGAGCCCGAGGCGAGCCTGATCAAGCAATACAAGGCGTTGCTGTCGACCGAGAACGTGACGCTGGAGTTCACAGACGGCGCGATCGACGAGCTCGCCCGGCTTTCGGCCGAGATCAACGCCTCGGTCGAGAATATCGGCGCCCGCCGGCTGCATACGGTTCTGGAACGCCTGCTGGAGGATATCAGCTTTACCGCCACCGACCGAGGCGGCGAAACCATCGTGATCGACGCGGATTTGGTGCGCGAGCGCGTCGGCAAGTTGTCATCCAACGCCGATCTGTCGAAGTTTATTTTGTAGGGGCGGACACACACCGCGCCTATTTCCCGGTATCGACAGCCTTCAGTACGCCGCCGGCGCCGTAGGAAAAGCTGACCATGCCGTATTTGTTAGGCGTCGAATCACCGCCCAGGAACGATGGCATGAACGAGCTGCCGCCGCCTGTCGCGGCGAAAGGGTACTGATCGATCTTGGTGCCGTCCGCCTCGGTAATCGTATGGGTGGGCTTGCCGAGCGCGGCCGCGATTTCGGTCTGGTTGGTGCTGCCGGGCTTGAACCCGGCGATCTTGTCCGGCGTCACGATGACCACGGAATCCGAGCAGGCGCAGAGCAACAAAAACCCGGCGACGGCGGCGAAGTGCCTCAACATATTTTCAGTCCTGACAGTTGAGCCGCGAATTTGCGCGAAAGACCCGCGTTGCGCAACAGCGCCGCTATGCGGCCGCCATGCGGCCTATTTCCCCCCGCCCGGCATCTTCGCCGACCCGGCGAGCAAGGGGTCGGTCGCGGGCATGGCCGGGCCGCCGGAATACAGGCTCGACATCGGGGTCGCCATGATGAAATCGGTCACCATCATCCCCACGGGCTTGGGTGGCGGCGCGACCGGGTTCAGAGGCGCGACCTTACGGAGCGCGGTCCAGGCGGCGGTTGGGCCGGGGCCGAAATTCCGGGAGCCATCCTCGGTCTTGCGCACATCCATCCAATATCCCCCGACCAGCAGATCCTGCGCCAGCAGCGCGTAGGTGTCGTCCACCACGCCGCGCGCATTCACCACCTTAATGCGAGTCTGCGCCTGCAAATCCTCCACCGTCGCGACGATCGACTGTCCCTCTGGGACCACCCTGTTCGAGAGATTCTGGATGTCCTGCCAGATATCGACCGGGGTATAGCCGCCGCCGTCAAAGAACATTCCGCCCTTCATCACCTCGCTGGCCTTGGCGACGGTGAAGAACGGATTGCTGAACCGGTCGATCCGCAAGGTCACGGCCACATCCATATTGGCGAGCGCCGTGGTGAAATCCTCGATTTTGTTAGCCAGCGGATACGGGTCCCAATTGGCGTTGGAGACGATATAGCCGTGTTTGCCGTGGCTCTCGGGGCCGCCCTTGACGTAGTATTTCATCATCTGAGGGCTGGCGAGTTCCCAGGAATCGCCGGGTCCGACATCGACATGGACGGCGGGGTTGTGATCCGAGCTGTTCATCTGCTCGATCACCGCGTCGCGCAGCGCCGCCCAGGCATCCCAGGCGGAGGCCTGGCGGATGGACGAGGCGCGCAGGCTTTCCGGGTCCTGGATGATCCGCTTCTCGTCGGCGTCGAACAGATACCCGCCCTTGATCATCTCCAGAACCCGCGCGGCGTCCCAGTTCAGCCATTTGAACGGCCGGTCCGCCTGCACCACGAGGCTGAGCGGGGTGATCGAGCTGTTCATGCCGGTCAAATCCATCGCATAGGCCATGTCGGCCCAGTCGAGCGCGCCCTCGGCGTCCGCGACCAGAAGGGCGGCCTGACCGGTGGCGTAGGCGTCGCTGGAGGTGAGCGCGTTGATGTCAGCGGCGAAGGGCTGAATCGGTTGCAGCCCCGCCTGCCGAAGGGCGTCCGCCGCCTTCATCTTCTTGCCGTCGTACCAGACGTCTCCGGCGCCCACCATCGTGGCGCCGACGTCGCTGAGCTGCGCCAGATCGCCCTCGCCCAGCGTGCCGCGGGAACGGACCATGGGCGTGATCCGCTTGTTCAAGAGGTCGGTCAGCATTTGCGCCAGTTGCGGGCTGGGCGCGTTCCAGGTCATGGCGTTGGCCCGCACCACCATCATGGCGCGCACGATGTCCTCGTCGCTGATTTCGGGGCCATAGGCGCCGATGCCCGCCATGCGGAATTCGGCGAGCTGTTGCGCCTCGATCTTGGGCTTGTTCTCGGCGGACATGGGGTCGCCCGCGAACATCACCGTTTCACGTTGATCGCCCGCGCCCCGGTTGAACCAATAAACCGAAATTCCCTCCGTCGCCGCCTCAAGCAGCAGGCCGTAATTATCGGCCTCCCTTTGCTTGGCCTCGGGCGAAAGCGCGACCTTCGCGCCATGGCGGGCGACCGCGATTACCTGGGGAATGGTGAGGTCTCTCCCGGTCAAGACGATGGTTTGATTGGCCATGGTCGAATCGATCGGCTTGTAGACTGTCTCGGCCCCGGCGGGGGTTGGGGCCAGGGCGGTTCCACCCAGCAAGAGGATAGCGGCGAAGGCCGATCGGCGGGTCGGGCGGATGGACATTGGGAGGCTCCGTCGGCGAGATGCACGGCTGGAAACGCGCAATCAGTTTCCTGAAAGGCAACAATAATTCTTGCTGCGATCAAGACATCGCCTTGGCGACCGGTCAAGCGGAATCATGCGCCCTATGGCCTATCGCCGTCGACGCAGCACCACGTACAGCGCGCCCTCTCCGCCATGGCGGGGATGGGCGGGAACGATGGTAAGGATCGCGCGGGAGAAGGACGAGGCCATGAGCCATTGGGGGACGTTGCGTCGCAAAACGCCGCCGCCCTGATTGGACGGACCCTTGCCGGTAATGACCAGCAGGGCGCGGCGGCCGGCGCGCGCGGAGTGATCGACGAAACCCATCAGGGCGGTAAAGGCCTGACGCTGATCCATCCCATGCAGGTCTATCCGCGCCTCGACGGTAAACTGCCCGCGCCGCAGCCGCTCAAGCGTGGCGCGGTCCACCGGGCCCGGCTGCATCGGCGAGGATGGTTTCGCGGGGGCGGGGACGGTTGGTGGAACCGGGATGGATTCGGCCGGCGGCGGTGGCTCGACCGGCTCCGGCGGCGGCGCGGCCGATCCATCGAGCCGGGGAACATCGCGCATCGCCAGTCGCCACAGCGCCTTTTCAGACTCCGTGGCGCGCCGTCTGGCCAAGAGGCTGCCTCGCGCGGCGCTGGTGGCGGGCGCCTATTGGCCTTGGGACGATTCGATCAATTGCCAGTTCGGGTCGCGCGACCCGGCGTCACGGGCGAATGTCCAAAGATCGACGGTTTCTTCTTCCGGCGCGGCGGTTTCGCCGGGGTGGATCTGGCGGCTGGCGATGCGGACCTGGATCTGGATTTCCCGTCCATTGACCTTGGCGTCGGCGATTTCGACCTCCACAGGGCCCTCGAACCGCACCGTGTCGCCCGGATTGCGCGTTGCCCGCGCCGAAATCGCGCGGCCGAATTCGCCATAAAGATGCGAGCTTAACAACGGCCGCAGCGTGGCCAGATCGCCCGCGACGAAGGCGGGAACGATCATTTGGAACGCCGCGCGCGCGCCGGCCAGGAAATGCTTTTCGTCAAAGCTGGGATCGGCCGCGTGCACGCGCTTTAGCCGGGCATCCAGGGACAGGGGCTGATCGGGGTCCTGATCGATGATTGGGGCGACGCGCACGATACCCGAAGCGGGCTCGGCCATGGCCGGCCGGAACGGCGCGACGGCGGGGCGATCGAACGGGTTGGGCCGCTCCCGCTCCTCACCCGTGCGGCGACCGAGGACCGATCGCAGCTTGAAGACAAGAAAGACGGCCAGGGCCGCGAAGACGAGCATTTCAACCATCGAACCATCATCACTCATGGAGTGTCCCTCTTTCAGGGGCCGCGCCCCGAGGGGCTTGCGGCTGTTTTAACGTGGCGCCGGCGCTTACGATCCGATACCACACCGAATGGGCGCCCCAAATTGGGCACGATGCCCGGAATCCCCCAACATGCGCCCTAGCGCGCGGGGATTGCGAGCACCATGTGATCGGTGCGGGTCTTGTAACGCTGACTAACCGATTAATCTCTTAATTTACATAGGGCCGATGCCCCCCACCCACAAGCGCGATCGAGATGCCGTTTCTGTTCTTCGCGATCTATCCCCTGGCGGAAATCGCCGCTTTCATCCTGGTGGGCGAGGCGATTGGCGTGCTCGCGACTTTGGGCTTGATCGTAATCTCGTCAGCCCTGGGCCTGATTATGCTGCGCGACGCCGGAATCATGACGGCGCTGAGGCTTCAACGCAAAGCCGCCAATCCGGCGCTGATTTTGGCCGAGGGCGGATCGCGCATGCTGGCCGGATTGCTTCTGGTGATCCCTGGATTTCTGACCGACCTGGCCGCGCTCGCCATTCTGGTTCGGCCCTTGCGCGTGTTTTTGCTCGGCCGCCTGTTGAAGGGAGCCCTGGTCCGCGAGGCGCCCATCGCGCCCGATAAAACCGGCCCGAGGCCGGCGCCCAAATCGATCGACGGCGATTTCCGACGCATCGACCCGTAGGGAAGCGGCATTTGCGCAGTTTTTAGTTCAACGGTCGGTCGCCACACCTCGGGGGCGTATCCATGCCGCATCAGGAGTTACCGCAATGCCCGCGAACACAGCCCTTTGGCTCAACGCCAAGGGGGCGCCGTTCACCGTCGGCCCGGCGCCATATACCGCGCCGGGGGCCAATGAGATCGTTGTTCGTGTTCGCGCCGTGGCGGTCAATCCGTTTGACCGTGCGATACAGACGATGGGCGGCATCATCACGCCCTGGATAAGCTACCCCTTCGTCACCGGCTCCGACATCGCGGGCGAGGTCGTCGAAATCGGTCGCCAGGTGACCCGATTTCGCATCGGCGATCGCGTGCTCGGTTACGCCGCCGGCTCCGACAAGCGTCGTAACCGCGCGGCCGAGGGCGCCTTTCAGGACTATGTTGTTTTATTGGCGCATATGGCTGCGCCCATCCCCGACGCCATGGCTTTCGAGGAGGCGGCCGTTCTGCCACTCGGCGTTTCGACCGCCGCATGCGGCCTGTTCCAGAAGGAGTTTCTGGCGATGAATGCGCCGTCGTCGGCGCTCGCGCCCAAGGGCGAAACCCTGCTCGTCTGGGGCGGATCGACCAGCGTGGGCAGCAATGCGATCCAGCTCGCGGTCGCGGCCGGGTATGACGTGGTCGCCACCGCGTCGCCCCGTAATTTCGCTTATGTGAAGCGGCTGGGCGCGCGCGAGGCGTTCGACTATCGGTCCAAGACCGTCACCGCCGACATTATCCGGGCGTTGCGCGGCGAAAAAATCGCCGGCGCGGTGGCGATCGGCGCTGGTTCGGCGGCTTCATGCATCGATATCGTTGGCGCCTGCACGGGAAACCGCTTCGTGGCGCTGGCGACGCCGGCGGCGTCGTTCGACGATGTGCCGGCCGGGCGCGGCCGCTTGCCGCGGCTGGCGGCGGCGGCGGCGCGGATGGTCGCCGGCAATATCAGGCTGGCGCTCAAGGCCCGCCTGCGCGGCGTGCGCACCAAATTCATTTGGGGCAGCGACCTCATCGCCAACGAGGTGGGCCCGATGATTTTCGAGGCGTTCCTGCCCTCAGCCCTGGCCGACGGCCGCTTCGTCGCGGCACCGAGCCCGACAGTGGTCGGCGCCGGGCTGGCGCAAATCCCCCTGGCGCTCGAACGCCAGCGTCAAGGCGTTTCGGCGACCAAGCTCGTAGTGACGCTATGACAGGCGCCTATGGAGGAGTAGAGCGCACCGGAAGGCCATGCCCACGTTGCCGAATGGGCGGATAAGGCGAGCGTCGTACATTGGATGCAGCGCAGCAGCCAATGGCTTCAAGATAGAAATCTGTCCCTTATTCTCTGTCTCAATCAGGGGGTTCACTCTAAGTGTTCCCCGCGCCAACGCGGTTGTGCGGCTACCCCCGGGCATGTTAGGCCAGCGACCTAGACGAAAATAAGGCCCGCGAGGATTTGAGGAATTTGCGATGAGCGATGAAATGCCGAATGGCGCGGGCAATGGCGCCGAACCCACGGATGGCCGCGGCGCGCTGAGCGTCAATGCGCAGTACATCAAGGATCTGTCGTTCGAAAGCCCGAACGTACTGCGGATCATGACGCAGCCCAGCAGCCAGACGCCCGAGGTGTCGTTCAACCTCGGCGTGCAGGCGGTGGGAATTGGGCCGGATTCGTTCGAGGTTACGTTGACCGTGCGGGCCGAGGCGAAGCGCGAGGGCGTTGTCGCCTTTATTGTCGAGCTGGCCTATGCCGGCATCTTCACCATCGTAGGCATTCCGCAAGAGCAGGTGGAGCCGATTCTGTTCATCGAAGGGCCGCGCCTGCTGTTCCCGTTCGCGCGGGCGATCGTGGCCGATCTGACGCGGGACGGCGGCTATACCCCGCTGATGCTGAACCCGATCGATTTCGTTGATCTTTACCGGCGCAAACTCGCCGAACGGCAGGGGCTGGCCGAAGGTTTGGCGGTCAATACCTTACCGAACTGATCACGCGCCAGCCGATCACGCCTCGAGCCACATTGGCGCTTTCATCGCGGCCAGCATCTGGGCGTGGGCGGCGATCTCCGCGTCGCTGGGGGCGTGGGCGCGCGGTGCGCGGCGAACGACCCCGCCATCGGGGGTCATGACCGCGGAAACCGTTTCGACCGCCAGGGCCAGACCTTGCTGGCGGCCGCCCAACAACTCCACATAGCATTCGGCCAGCAATTGCGCGTCAAGGAGCGCGCCGTGGAGCGCGCGGCCGGAATTGTCGACGCCAAAGCGGCGGCATAACGCGTCCAGATTGGCCGGGGAGCCGGGAAAACGCCGCCGGGTGAGCTTTACCGTGCAGGTCGCGCGGTCAGGCGGGACGGGGGGCAGGCCCAGCCGGCCAAGCTCAGCGTTGATGAAGCCGACATCGAAATCCGCGTTGTGGATGACCAGCCGGGAATCGGCGATAAAATCCAGGAAATCGGCCGCGATCTCTGCGAAGACCGGCTTATCGCTCAGCTTTTCGCGGGTCAGGCCGTGGACCGCCGCCGCCTCGACCGAGATGTCGCATTCCGGGTTGACGTAGCGGTGAAAATTCCGGGATGTCGGGATGTGATTGATGAGCTCCAGACAGCCGATCTCCACGATCCGGTGGCCCTGCAGCGGGTCCAGCCCCGTCGTCTCGGTATCGAGCACGATCTCGCGCAGCGCGACGTTGCTCATGCCCCAGATTCTCCCTTTCCCAAATATAGCGGTGAGGGACTTTATTTAACACAATATGCGCTATTCGAGAAAGACCGCGTGCATCAATCGACCGGGGGTAAAGGTGAATCCGCCGGCGATGACCAAGGCGCCCAGATAGAGCGCCAGCATTGAGTTTCGATGCCCCCTGATATTGCCTCGGCGCAGACTGACTATGGTTCTCCAGATACTGAAAAACGTCAGCGGAATGAAGAGGTGGATGAAGCTGAGACGCCCTGGGTTGATCACATGGATGAACAGGGTCGTGAGCGCAGTGATCGCCATTAATATTAGAAAGGCGACGCCGAGCAGTCTGTGATATCGCGCGCCCTTGGTCGAGACGAAGATCAGCCAGGAGCCGATGACGAAGGCGGGAATGACCGTCGCCAAATGCACCTGGACGGCCAAAGGCGCGTCGGCGACCAAGCCTAGGTGAATCGTCATGTTCGCACGCGCTTAGGCGGCTTCCTCGCGCGGACCACCCTGAGTATCCGCCGCAACTGACGGAATGTCTCGCCACGATGCCCGCCGGTGCGAACGACGAAATCCGCCCGGCGGCGTTTCTCGGCGTCGGGGACCTGCCGCGCCAGGATAGCGCGGAATTTAGACTCAGTCATGCCGGGGCGCGCCAGGACGCGCTGTTTTTGGATGGCGGCCGGGGCGCTGACCACGATCACCAGATCCATGTTTTTGTCGGCGCCATTTTCATATAGCAGCGGTATGTCCAGGACCGCCAGTCGCGCGCGCCGGCGGCGGGCGGCGTTCAGGAAATCTCGGCTGGCGCGGCGAACGAGGGGGTGGAGGATGGACTCTAGTCGCCGTAGCGCTGGCGTGTCGGCGAACACCAGATCGCCTAGGACACGTCGGTCGACCCGGTCGCCGCGGAGCGCCGTCGGAAACTGCGCGGCCACGGCTTTCACCGCGCCGCCGCCAGGCCCCAGCAATTTGTGGACGGCGCCATCGGCGTCATGCACCGGCACGCCCAGGCTGCGCAGCGCGGCGGCGGCGTTCGACTTGCCCATCCCGATCGATCCCGTCAGGCCGACGATGATCATCTCATGCCCCGTGCTGGATCGCCGCCAGCACATGCGCGCGCAACGCCGGCGTCACCAGCGGCGTTACGCCGAACCAGGCGCGGAAACCCTCGACCGCCTGATGCAGCAGCATGCCCAAACCATCGACCACGTCATTACCCCGCCGCCGCGCGTCGGTTAGCAAGCGGGTCTCCAACGGTCGGTATACGATGTCGGTGACGGTCGCCGCACGGGGCAGTCGCGCGAGATCGATGTCCAAAGGCGGCTCGCCGACCATGCCAAGGGAGGTCGCGTTGATCAGCAAACCCGCGCCATCGAGCAGCCAAGTCCGATCGTCCCAATCTCCAACGGTGCAAGGAAAGTGCGCCGCCAGCGCTTCCGCGCGCCCGCGATTGCGATTGACGATCCGTATCTCGCGTACCCCGGCGTTGTTGAGCGCCGCCAGAATTGCTCGCGCAGCGCCGCCAGCGCCCAGCAAAACAGCCGGCCGGTCGATGGGGATAGCCCTTCGCGCCCGCAGGCTGGCGAGAAACCCAGGCGCATCCGAATTTCGTCCCTCGAGTTTCCCCGCGCCGAAAGCGACGACGGTGTTCACGGCGCCAATGTCGCGCGCCGTGGCGTCCAAACTGTCCACCAGAGCTAAAATGCGCTCTTTATGAGGAACTGTGACGTTGAATCCGGCCCAGCCCCCCACTCTAAATCCCTCGACGGCGCCTTCCAGCCAGTCTGGCGGCACAACCACCGCCTCATATCGTCCCACCACGCCATATTCAGCAAGCCAGAATCTGTGAATGCGGGGCGACAGCGAATGCGCGACGGGCCAGCCGATAACGCCAGCCCTTGGGGCCATGCCACCGGTCAAAGTCACGACGGCAGGACTTCAAGCTCGCGCAAACCCGATAGCAGCGGCAGAAGCGGCAATCCGAGGATCGTGAAGTGATCCCCGACGATCGATTCAAACAATTGAACGCCAATTCCCTCGATCCGATACCCTCCGACCGAACGCAGAACATCGTCACCCGCGCGAAGCAGATAGTCATTGGTGAAAGAAGCGGACAGCCGTCGCATGGATAATTCAGCCACGGTGGTCGCCTGCCATACGGTTTCGCCGTGGCGCAGAAGGATAGCCGATGAGATCAGGCGATGGGTCTTGCCCGAAAGCAAGGCCAACTGGCGCGCGGCC
>CAJCJC010000153.1 GCA_903970575.1 Alphaproteobacteria bacterium | reverse complement strand
TGGCTTACGCCAAAACGGCGCTGAAAATCACCGACGCTCAAACCAAGCAGTGGAACGCCGTCGCCGACGTGATCCGCAAGCAGGCCAAGGATCGGGACGCCAAGATCGCGGCGATGCGCGCCAAATTCGAGGCCGATAAGGGGCATGAAGCCGAACCGGGGCCGGGCCGCGAATTCGACATGATCGAGGGCATGGAGCGGCGCCAAAAAATGATGACCGAGCGCGCCGCCGCGCTGGGCGAATTGATCGCCGCCGCCAAGCCGCTTTACGCGACTTTGTCGGACGAGCAGAAGCAGATGGCCAACCATCTGCTGATGCGCGGCATGGACGGCGATCATGGCCACCGTGGAGGCTGGGGCGGCCATGGACCGGGCGGGCATGGGCCTGGCCCTGACGGGCAAGGCCCGGGACCGGGCGAGCCGCCGCCACGGTAACGCGGGATCGCCCGACTTGACCCTTTTAGCGACGTCATGGAGAGCGTCCGGACGCGGATACTCAGGTCAAGATGGCGTCCGCATTAAGAAATTCTATGGCGCTCGGAACCCGGGAAACCCGCGTTTCATCAGGTCATAAGGGTGCGCCCAGCCCGGCAGGGCCGCGACGCGGGAAGTCCAGGCGTTGATATGCGGAAATGCCGCGCGGTCGATTCCGGTTTCTTCGTCATAATAGAGATAGCCGACCATTGAGATGTCCGCGATCGTGGGACGATCGCCGACGATGAAGTCACGATCCGCGAGATGCGCTTCAACGATCCCGAAGGCGGCGAGCGCGCGGCTTCGCAAAAACTCAGTCACCGGCGTTTCGCCGGTTTTCTGGAGGCCGAACTGAAAGCGGAGCGTCGCGAAGTAGCTTGTGAATTTATGGTTGTCGAACAGGATCCAACGCCAAATCTCGCGCGCCTCGTTTACATCGGCCGGCCCGAACTTGCCAACGACGCCGGCCAGGTAATCGAGGATCACGCCGCTCTGGCTGAGACGCAAGCCGCGATGATCGAGAACGGGCACCTCGCCCATCTCGTTAACCTCGGCGCGATATTCGGCGGCGCGGCTTTCGCCACCGAAAAAATCGACGAATACCGGCTCCCAATCCGCGCCACAGAGATTGAGCATAAGAGCAACTTTATAAGCGTTGCCGGACTCCCCCATGCCATAAAGTCTATATTCAGGCATAATAAGTTTTCCTATTATTTTAAGATTATATGAAACCTGATAAAGACTTCTTATAAACCGCGCGATAATTTCTCCAATACTTGATCAAGCTGATCGAGAGTCTTGTAGGCGATCGAGACGACGCCGCCGGCGCCTTTCGCGTCGATAAAGACCTTGAGACCGAGACGGTCCGTGAGATCGCGTTCGAGCGCGATCAGATCCGCGTGTTTGTAGGGGCCGGCGCCGATCTTGGGCACGGGCGCGGGGCCCGTCGATTTACCCTTGGGCGGCTCCTTCGCCTGGATGGCGAGCTGCTCCACCTCCCGCACCGAAAGGTTCCGCTCGACGGCGGCGACGGCGAGCGCGCCGGGATCGGGCGCGGTCATCAGAGCCCTTGCGTGACCGGCCGAAAGCTTGCCGGTCTGGATCATCGCCTTGACCGGCTCCGGCAGGGTCAAAAGGCGCAGCATGTTGGCGATATGGCTGCGGCTTTTGCCGACCAATTGGCCGAGTTCGCCATGCGAATGGTGAAACTCGTCCATCAGGCGCCGGTAGCCCTCCGCTTCTTCCAGCGCCGTCAGGTCCTGGCGCTGGAGGTTTTCAACCAGCGCGATTTCGAGCGCCTGGGCATCCGATAGAGTCTGGATAATGACTGGCGCCTCGTGCAGCGACGCCTTCTGCGCGGCGCGCCAGCGACGCTCGCCGGCGATGATCTCATAAAGGTCGATCTCGCCCGGGATCGGCCGAACCAGAATCGGCTGCAGCAGGCCATGTCGCTTGATCGAACTGGCCAGCTCGTCCAGCGCGGCCTCGTCGAAATGACGCCGCGGCTGAAAGCGACCGGGTCGCATGAAAGCGATGGGAAGCGTCTTGCCGCCTGGAGGCGCGCCCTGAGGATCGCCGCCCTCGACATCGGAGCTGCGATAGGCGGCCTCCGCCTCGCCGAAGAGATGGGACAGGCCGCGGCCCAGCCCTTTCCTGTTTTTCACGTCAACCACCGACCAGAACCCCCTCGGCCTGCTTCAGGCCGTCGAACCGCTTCAGGAATTCGGCCGCAAGTTCGATATAGGCTTGCGCGCCGATGCAGCGATTATCGTAGATCAAAACCGGCAGGCCGTGCGAGGGCGCTTCCGAAACTCTGACATTGCGCGGGACCACGGTCTTGAACACCCGGTCGCCGAAATGGCCGCGGACATCTTGCGAAACCGCCTCGGACAGGGAGTTGCGGCGGTCGAACATGGTGAGGATGATGCCGGCCAGCTCCAGCCGCGGATTGAACGCGCGCTTCACGCGTTCGACGGTTTGAACGAGATAGCTCAGGCCCTCCAACGCGTAAAACTCGGTCTGCAGCGGAACCAGCAGCGCATCCGCCGCGACCAGCGCGTTCAGGGTCAGGAGATTGAGCGAAGGCGGGCAATCGATCAGGACGGCGTCGAAACGATCGCCCAGTGTCGCCAGCGCCTCCGCCAGGCGGTGCTCCCGACGCTCGGCCGTCACCAACTCGATCTCAGCGCCGGCCAGATTGACAGAGGCAGGCACGATCGACAGCATTGGGATCGTGGTGGCGGCGATTGCTTGTCCGATTGGGACGCCGCCAAGCAGCACCTCATAGGCGCCACGCGCACGGCGCGCCCGCTCGACCCCAAGGCCGGTCGAGGCGTTGCCCTGAGGATCGAGATCGATGATCAGCACCTGTTTTCCCATGGCGGCGAGGCCGGTGCCGAGATTGATCGCGGTGGTCGTCTTGCCGACGCCGCCCTTTTGATTGACCAACGCGAACACCCGCTTTTTGGTCATGCTTGCGCCCTCGCCGCGCCGGTCGGGATGATATTGCCGAGGCGCAGGATCGTGGATTCGTCGCTGGTCAGGCTCGGGAAGCGCTCGATATGCATGTTCCAGTCGCGTTGGGCCTGAAGCAACTCCTCCTCCGCGCGACGCCCCTTAGGGAAGACGCAAACCGTCCGTGGCCCGCGCAGGCTTCGTGAGAGAGACAGAAGCTCCGATAGCGGTTTCAGCGCTCGCGCGACCACCGCCCCCGCGACGAAGGGCTTGACCGATTCAGCCTTCATCGGATGGAGCGTGACCGGCAGATCGAGCTCTGCGATGACGGACCGCAAGAATGCGACCTTCTTCATGTTGTTCTCGACCAAGTGGACGTTCGGCAACCCCATAATGGCCAGAACCAGACCCGGGAAGCCAGCCCCGGAACCGATGTCGACGACAGAATCTTGTGGATCGACGATCAACGGCGCAAGCTGGGCGGAATCCAGGAAATGCCGCGTCCAGATTGCGTCCTCGGTCGTGGACGAGATCAGGCTGAGCGTGCGGTTGCGCGCCAGCAACAGCGCCTCGTAGCGGGCCAAGCGCTGCTCTGTTTCACGTGAAACAGGGAAGGCGGCGAGAAACGCGGCGCGGCGATCACGCACCCTCAGTGCGCAGGGCCGGCTGCGTGGGCGGCAGGCGCCCGCCGGACATGCCTCAGCAAGGCGGTAAGCGCGGCCGGGGTGACGCCGGGGATGCGGCCGGCGGCGCCCAGCGTGGTGGGGCGGGCGCGGGAGAGAACCTGGCGGGTCTCCGTCGACAGGCTGCCTATGGCGGCGTAATCGAGGTCGACCGGCAAAGCCAGCGCCTCATCG
>CAJCJC010000152.1 GCA_903970575.1 Alphaproteobacteria bacterium | reverse complement strand
GCTCGGCATGGAGCGCCAGACCGCGGCCCGCTTTTCATTTTTGCTGGGGCTGCCCGCCGTCACGATCTCACGCGTCGAACATCGGGAAAGCTGGATCGGCGGCACCGCGACATTGTCGGCCAGTTATCCCGATGCCGGCCCGCACGAGCCGATCGTGTTCTTCGATCGAACCGACCCCGGGGACATGCTGCGGCTGCTGACCGATTACCGCACGCGGCTTCTGCCTACGGGCAAGTCATTGATGGTTCATGTCACCGGCGAAGTCGCCCGCTCGTGCCGCGAGCCGGTGACGCGGGTCAGTTCGGTTTTGCTCGATCTCGCGATCGAATGCGGGTTGCCTGTCATCCCCGTTCGCTTCGTCGGGGCGCTGCCCGCGGCGCCGCTGCCGACGACGGCGACCTTTCCCGTGGGTTTCGCCCGGCAGGACATCATACTGGGCGCGCCGGTTATGCCGGAAACATTGCGCGGATTGCCGCTTGTACAACGGGTAAGGCATGTGGTCGACGCCATCAACGGCATAATGCCGTCAGCAGCGGAAGAGGCGCCTCTGCCGCCACAGCCGGAATTCGCCGCCCAGGTCGCTGGCCGTATGGCCACCGGAGAAAGCGAGCTTTCAGCGGTGCTGCGCCTCATGATGCGCGAGGTCGCCGCCCGGGAGCCGGCGCTGCTCCCATTCGCGGAAGGACGCGTTCCACCCGGCTGGACGGGACCGCATGCCGATTGGGCGCGGCGCTTTCTGGCGTGGCTCGGATAGCAAGGCTCGCAATACCGCGCAACGCGCGTGCAAGTCGTGAAGCGCCCGGCTACGAACCCCTAACAGCATAGAAAGCACGACATGCCGACCAGCTCAGTGGCCACGGAGTTCACCGGAATTTCGCCGCGCCCCCGCGATAAGACCCAGCACAGAATCGCCATTGTCGGCGCCGGCGCCTCGGGCATTGTTTGCGCGCGTGAACTGAAAAAACGCGGATGGTCGCACGTGACCGTTTTCGAGCGATCGCACGAAGCCGGAGGAAAAACCCGCTCCACGATTTTGAATGATTCCGCGACCGGACGCCAGGCGATCGCCGAATTGGGAACGTATTGCATTATGCCAAGCGCTGTCGTGCAAGAAATCATCGAGGATAATGGACTTGCCGACGATATCGTAAACCATCGGCCAATACAGTATTATGATATCGCAAGAAATAAAGCCTCCAGTCCGCTGTTCTCAACGGACGATAGCCGGCCATTCTGGAAAAAGCTCGCCGAATTCCTGCGCTATAGTCAAGAAACATCTCGGTTGGCGCTCTCCCAAAAGCCCGGCTTCGCGGCGCCATTTGCCCCCGAGCTGCTATGGTCCGTGGATGAATGGCTAACCCGGAATGATTTCGAATTCGTTCGCAAGGCGATGTTTCCGCTGTTTTGCACCACGTTTGGCGGCCCTGGCTTTAAGGATATTCCCACTCTCTATCTCATGAAATATGAAGGCCTCAGGCGGCGCCTCCCCATGTGGCGTCGCGCGACGGCCACACTGCCAAGGATGCGGCTTGGCAATCAGGAAATCTGGAAGCGCGCCGCCCGCGCGCTCGATATTCGCTATGGCGAGCCCGTCCAGTCGATCGGCCGCGAACAAGATGCGTTGCGCCTTCACACGCCAACCGGCGCGTCGACATTCGATAGCGTGATCTGGACGACCAGCCTGCCTTTCCTCGACGCCGCGCTTCCGCCAGAGCGGAATGCGGATGACTCGACCTTGGGCGCGCGCCGTTTTTATCGCCAGGTCCGCCAATTGAAGCGCGCGGTTTTAACCTATCGCGTCGAGAATCTTCCGCGTGACGTGGCTTGGATATTTCCCGATGTTTCTCTCGCGGGCGCGCTCGGCGAATCCTATGGCGTAAAGAATTGGCCGGGAACCGATTGTTACTCGTTCTACCCATGGATGAATGAAGGCCACACGCTCGACGATCTGGATCGAAGCATGCGCAATCTGGTCACCCGGCTCGGCGGCCGCGTGACGTCCACCGTTGGGAGCCCGTTCGTGAGTGGCTACCACCCCTATTTCGACGCCAAAACGCTGGAGTCCGGGGCCTACGACTCACTCGAAAGCGAGCAGGGGCGCGGCGGGGTGTATCTGTGTGGGGAGATCATGTCGGGCATCTTGCTGCCCTCCACGACGGAGTACGCGCGCAACCTCATCGAACGTTTCTTCTAGAAGTGGAACTCCGCGGCCACGGGCGACGCGATTGTCGCGGACGACAACTGACGGGACCTGTTGGCGGTAAGCCGTGACCGTCAGACTGCTTCTGTTTCCCATTCCATCGGATGCTGAAACCTATCAGTTGGCGCATCGCCTGCTGTCCCCCGCCGAGCAGGCGCGGTGCGCGCGTCTGATCGCGCCGCGGGCGCGGTGCTCCCACGCGATCGGGCGCGCGATTGTCAGGCTGTCGTGCGCAGGGGGAGGAGTACCGGCGGCCCAGGACTGGCCCATCGTGGAGGAAGCAGGCGGCAAACCCTACTGTCCGCTTCCCGGCGCCCCGCGGTTCAACCTCTCGCACACCGGCGACGGCGATGCCGGCGCGTACGGCTTTCTGGCGGTCGCCGCGAAGCCGGTGGGCGTCGATCTTGAGGTCGCCCGTCCCATCGCGGAGCTGCCCGGCATGGCCGCGATGGTGCTAAGCGAGACCGAGCGCGCGAGCCTGTTGGCCGCCCCCGTTGCGCACCGATCGCGCCTTTTCCTGAGGCTCTGGACCCTTAAGGAGGCTGTCTTGAAGGCCGCCGGAACCGGCTTTCGTGGCGATCCGCGCGCCATCGATTTTGGCGCCGCGCCTGCGGCGCCTCTCTCCAACGCGGTCGTGCATACCCTC
>CAJCJC010000151.1 GCA_903970575.1 Alphaproteobacteria bacterium | reverse complement strand
CTTTTCAACTTGCTGATCGCCCGCCAGTCCAGCACCAGACGGGCGATCTCGAAGCCCTGCTCCGCCAGCGGCTCCAGAATATCGGCATGGGTGGACCAGCCGCCGGTTTTGACCTTGGCGCCGGCGGGCAGCTTCATTTCGCCGAACAGCACCTCGCCCAGTTGCTTTGGCGAGCCGATATTGAAGGGACGGCCCGCCATCGCGAAAATCAACCCTTCGAGGGATTGGAGGCGTTCGCCGAAGCGTTGGGCCAAGCCGGCCAGGATGGTCCGGTCGACCTTGATGCCCGCCTGCTCCATGCGGGCGACGATCGGAACCAGCGGACGGTCGATGCGTTCGTAGAGCGTCACCTGACGCTCGGCGATCAGCCGTTGGCGGAGCGCGTTGCGGAGCCGCAGCATCAAATCGACCTGCTCCGCCGCGTAAGGCATCGCGGCCTCGGGCGACAGCTCGGCGAAACTCAGCGCGGCGCGGCCGGCGCCGGTCAGTTCGACCAAGGACCGCGCCTTGAGGCCCAGCGCCCGTTCGGCCAGAGCGGGCAGCGCGTGATCCTGACTGCTGCCGTCCAGGACGTAGGACAGCAGCAGCGTATCGTCGACGGGGCCGACCTGAACACCGAGGCAGGCGAGCGCCTGCATATCGAATTTGGCGTTATGGCCGATCTTGAGGATGCCGGGGTCAGCCAGGGCAGGTTTCAGCCGGGCCAGGGTATCGCCCAGCGGCGGCTGGGTTGGCGCGGCGGACTCATCCAGCCCAAGCTGGGCGCCGGCCGCCGCGGCGCCGTGCCCTAGGGGGATATAGCACGCCCGCCCCGGCGCGACGGCAAGCGCGATGCCGATGACCTGACAGGCGACAGGCTGTTCCACGTCGGTGTGGACATCGAAGGCAAGCTGACCGGTGGCGGCGGCCAAAGCGAGCCACCGGTCCAGCGCCGCAAGGTCGGTGACGAGTTCGTAGCGTTCGGCCGGCGGGGGCGGGGCGGCCGGAGCGGTCTCGTCGACGGATGCGCGCTCGGCCAGTTCCCCCGACTCGCGCAGGCGGCTTTGCACCCGGGCCAGGGTGGTGCGGAATTCCTGCTTGACCAGGAAGGCGATCAGCTTGTCCTGATCGGGCTCATGCACCTTCAGCTCATCGAGCGGCAGCGGCGGCGGCGAATAGGCGTCGAGCAGGACCAGGCGGCGCGACACGCGGGCTTGCTCGGCGAACTGAATCAAGGATTCGCGGCGCTTGGGTTGCTTGATCTCGCCGGCGCGGGCGAGCAGGGTTTCGAGATCGCCGAACTCTGTGATGAGCTGGGCCGCCGTCTTCACGCCGATCCCCGGAACGCCTGGTACGTTATCGGTCGAATCGCCCGCCAATGCCTGAACGTCGACCACACGGTCGGGGGCGACGCCGAATTTCTCCATGACCTCGGCCGGCCCGATCGGCTTATATTTGATAGGGTCGAACATGGTGACGCCGGGGCCGACAAGCTGCATCATGTCCTTGTCGGAGGACACGATCACCACCTCCTCCCCCTGCTCCACCGCGAGCCTGGTATAAGTCGCGATCAGATCGTCGGCCTCGTAACCGTCGAGTTCCACTTGCGGCAGGCAGAACGCCTCGGTCGCCTCGCGGATCAGCCCGAACTGGGGGATAAGCTCATCCGGCGGGGCGGAGCGGTTGGCCTTGTATTCGGGATAGAACGCGTTGCGGAAGCTGTCGCCCTTGGCGTCGAACACGACCGCGATCCGCGCGACGCCGAATTCCGTCAGCAGGCGGATCAGCATGTTGACGAAGCCCAGCACGGCATTGACCGGGGTTCCGTCGCTGCGCGTCATCGGCGGCAAGGCGTGGAAGGCCCGGAAAATAAATCCCGAGCCATCGATCAGATAAAGGGCCGATGCCGGGGTCTTGGCTTCTCCGGATTCCGGCCCAGATGCCGGCATAACTTCCGGTGCGTCCGGCATTGCGATTTCCCGAATCGGTTCCTATTGCTGAGGCGGCCGGGCCTTGAAGACCTTGACCTGCTCCATATAGGCGTCCGACAGACCGTGCGCCTGATCGATCGCGGCGTTGCCCTGATCGCGCAGCTTTTGCTTGTCCTCGGGCTTCATGTCCGGCGGCGCCATCTTGATCCGCGCCTCGACGCAATCCTGATAGGATTCCAACGATTTGACATAGGACTGAACGGCGACATGCGCAGCCTTGAACTGGTCCATGCTCGCGGTCGTCCCATCTGGGATTACCGGGGCCTGACCGGGCATAACGCAATCGGGAGCGGCGAAAGCGGGCAAGGCGCCGAACGCCGCGACCGCCGCCGCGCCCAAGATGAGTGTCAGGTAACGCATGAAGACTCCTCTGATGCTATTTCCAGATACGCAAGGCGGTCATTTTGCCTGCTGAACATAGTCGCCAATCAGTTTGACGAATATCCTGACGTCATACGCGATGAAATTCGCCGTCACCCCGCCGCGCAGATTGGCGTCCATCCGCAGCTGCGGCACGCCCTTGTCGCTGAGATAGGCGGTGGCGTAGCGCATGGTTTCGTTGAAGCTATTGATCTGCGAAAAATTGAGCGCGGCCGGCGGCAACGTGGCGTGGAACTCAAGGCTCCTGCAGAGATTAGGCGAGGCGCCGTCGCAATCGTCCATCATGACATTGTAGGCGACGCCGCCCGGCATCTGGACCTTGAGGATGGGCCCCTTGGGATCGGTAAGGTCCGGCGTGACCTGGGACTGCGGCGCCGCGCCGATAATGACCTTGATCATCGTATCGGAATCGATGCCGTTATAGGTGGGAATAACGGTCTGCCCGCAAGCGACGCCCGTTCCGAGCGCCAGAAAGCCTGTCGCGATGACCGCGAAACGTGAAAACTTAAACATGCTCGCGAACCTTTTGCGCGTGATCTTGCCCAGGATGGCTTTGCCCAGGATGACTTTGCCCAGGATGACTTTGAACAAAACGGCGCCCGCAATACGGGCAGTCGGTTTGCCCCGAGAAGCCGACCGGAAGATAGACAAGCGGATGCCCGAGAGCGCCGCCGCCGCCATCGCAGCCGACCGTCGCGGTCTCGACATAAATAATCTCCGGTGGCTGCATTCGGATATGCTCTCGAATCGTGAAATGGCCGGTGGATGGAACCAATCGGGCGGGTCCGCGCCAAGCATGACGAGGGAGCCCGATTGACCGTGACTAACGCGGATGATAGCGATCCTCGCCAACGGATCAATCCACCTCGTGGCGACGCGTGCTCATGGCCACCGGTGGCGGCGGCCAGGGTTCCCTCTCCAGGTTTCCAGAATAATCATCGCATGAACGTCGTCGCCGCGCCTCGCAAGCCGGACATAGAATCTCAGAAGCCGACCGCGCCCGATTGGGCCGTCGAGCTGAAGGGTCTTACGAAAATCTATCGTCCGACCGGCAAGGGCGCGGCCAAGCACGCGCTGAAGGGAATCGACCTCCAGATTCCGCGCGGCTCGTTCTTTGGGCTGCTGGGTCCGAACGGGGCCGGGAAATCGACGCTGATCAATATTCTGGCGGGGCTGGTGATCAAGACGGCCGGCGATGCCCGAATCTGGGGCTTCGGCATCGACGAACGCCCAAGGCAATCCCGCGCGGCGATCGGAGTGGTGCCGCAGGAGCTGGTGTTGGATCCCTTCTTTACCCCGCGCGAGATTCTGGACCTTCAGGCCGGGCTTTACGGCGTGCCCAAAGCCGAACGGCGGACGGACGAGCTGCTGGCGGCGGTAGGGCTGGCCGACAAGGGCAACGCCTATTCCCGCACCTTGTCGGGCGGCATGCGGCGGCGGCTGATGGTCGCCAAGGCGCTGGTGCACCGGCCCCCCGTTCTGGTGCTGGACGAACCGACCGCGGGAGTCGACATCGAGCTTCGCCAGTCGCTGTGGAAATATGTGCGGGAACTAAACCGCGCCGGGACGACGATCCTGCTGACGACCCATTATCTGGAGGAGGCGCAGGAGCTGTGCGATACGATCGCGATTATCAATAACGGCGTCGTGGCGGCGTGCGAGCCGACCCCCGCCTTGCTGGGGCGGATGGACCGGAAAGAGCTGTGGCTGACTCTGGACCGCGATCTTGCGCTCGTTCCGGAAGGGCTGACGCGGTATCACACGGAACTGGTCGACCGGCGCCGCCTTGTGGTTCGTTACCAACCAAGCCGAGATCATATTAACGAAGTGCTTGGGGCGATTCAGCAATCCGGGCTGGCGATCACGGATCTGTCGACGAATGAAACGGACCTTGAGGATATTTTTCTCCAGCTTGTTCGCGCTTCTTCCGCTTAGCATCGGCCTCGCCCTGTCGATGGCTCTAGCCGCGCCTGCCTCCGCCGGCGTCGATGACGCCCCCACGGCGGGGCTGGGACCAGGCCGGTTCGTGGCCGAGGATGGGACCATCCTGCCGATGCGCGAGTGGCTGCCCGCCGGGAAGCCGAAGGCGGCGATCGTGGCGTTGCATGGCTTCGCGGACTACTCGGCCTCGTTCGCGAAGCCGGCCTCATGGTGGGCGACACAGGGAGTCGCCACCTTCGCCTATGAC
>CAJCJC010000150.1 GCA_903970575.1 Alphaproteobacteria bacterium | reverse complement strand
CATATTCGTTTTCGGCCTTCATATGCTGCCGGGCGTTAGCACAATGGCGTCGGGGTTTCGTATAAACGAGCTGGTGCTGCCGGTCGCGGTGCTGGTGCTCACGTCTTCCGGGTACATCGCCCGCATGACCAGGGCCAGCATGGTCGAGGTGATGACATCGCCCTACATCCGCACCGCCAGACTGAAGGGCGCGCCGCTCGGGCGCATCATCATCCGGCATGCGCTGCGCAACGCGCTGATCACGCCGGTTACGGTGATCATGCTGCAGATCCCGTGGTTGCTTTCAGGCGTTATCGTCGTCGAGGTGTTCTTCGCCTATCCAGGCTTTGGCACATTGCTGTATCAAGCGGCGCTTAACAGCGACATCTACCTGATCGAAGCCTGCGCAATGGCCGGAGTCGTCGTCGTCGTCGTCACCCAAATCCTGTCCGACATCTTCTACGCGCTGCTCAATCCCCGCATTTCGTTTCGTACGCCTAAGCGTGTGAAGGCTCCAGCCTGATGGCTGTCGTGGTAGCGCTCGCCAGGTTTCTGAAGCCCCTGCGTCATCCGCTTGTTACGATCGGCTTGATCCTTGTGGGCGGTTGGATCATTATTGCGCTCTTCGCCCCTTTCCTCGCTCCTCACGATCCGTTGCGCAGCATCGCGCCTCTGTTGCCGCCGGGCGCGCGGGGGCCTCATGGCGAACATTTCTGGCTGGGCACCGATTTCCTCGGACGCGACATCCTCTCCCGGCTCATCTATGGCGCGCGGCCAGTCGTCATGCTGTCCACGTTCGCGACGCTCACCGCTTACGCCGTCGGCATCGCGGGTGGCCTGTCGGCGGGGTATTTCCGGGGACCGACCGATACGATCCTCTCGGCGATCGCCAATGTCATTCTCTCCTTCCCCGTCCTGATCCTCTATATCGTGATCATCGTGGCCTTGGGCGCGTCGGACGGGAATGTGGTGATCGCCGTCACCTTCGGCAGCGCGCCAGGCATCTTCCGCATCGTGCGCGGCATCGCGATAGATTTGTCGACCCGCGACTTCATCTCCGCGGCGGTTACCCAGGGCGAGAGTTCCTTCCGAATCCTGACGCGCGAAATCCTGCCCAACGCGACTGGCCCCTTGGTCGTCGATTTCTGCCTGCGTCTTGGCTACACCGCGATTATCGTCGGCGATTTGGGCTTCCTCGGCCTCGGCCTGCCACCGCCGTTTCCCGATTGGGGTGGCATGGTCAACGAAGGCCGCGCCATGGCCTTCGCCTTTCCCCATCTCGTGATTTTTCCTTGCATCGCGATCGCCTCGCTAGTCCTGGGGCTCAGCCTTCTGGCTGACGGCTTACGCGAGGAATCGGCGCGGGCGGGCATGTCGCGATGAACGAAGACAAGCCCATCCTTGTTGTCGACGGTCTGCATGTGGCGCTGCCCAGGGGCGCGGACCGGCCCTACGCGGTTGAAGACATCAGCTTCACGCTCAGGCGCAAGGAAATCCTCTGCATCGTCGGCGAATCCGGCTCGGGGAAGTCCGTGCTTGCGAGCGCCATCATGGGCGCGCCGGCGAAGGGGCTGAAACTGGCCGGCGGCAACATTAAACTCGGCGACGAAGATGTAGCGACCTTATCGGAACGGGCGTTGCGCCATATCCGCGGCAATCGCGTCGCCATGATCTTCCAGGAGCCGAGCGCCGCCCTCAACCCCGCCATCCGGATCGGCAAGCAGATCGAGGAGGTGTTCGAACTGCACGCGAATATTCCGGCCGCGCAGCGGCGCGAGCGGGCATTGGCGCTGATCGCGTCGATGCACCTACCTGACCCCGAGCGGATCGAGAAATCCTATCCACACCAACTTTCCGGCGGCCAGTGCCAACGTGTGATCATCGCGATGGCGCTGGCGATGAGCCCGGAGGTTCTGATCGCCGACGAGCCGACCACGGCGCTGGACGTCACGACCCAGGCGCAGGTACTACGGCTGGTGCGCGAACTCCGCGACGAGCGCGGCCACGGCATACTCTTCATCACGCATGATTTCGGCGTGGTCGCGGAAATCGCCGACCGAATCGCCGTGATGCGGAAGGGCCAGATGGTGGAGATCGGCGACGCCAGGCAAATCCTGACCGATCCTCGGCACACCTATACCAAGGGCCTGATCGCCGCCGTGCCCAGCCTGAATCCCGGTTTTAGGGAAAAGCTGAAGGCAGCGCCGGAGCAGGTTCTGTCGGTTACCGGGCTTAGCAAGCAATATGGCGCGACGCGGGCGCTCGACGGCGCCACATTGGCGCTGGCCCGGGGCGAAACCCTGTCCGTGGTGGGCGAATCCGGGTCCGGCAAGACGACGCTCGCCAAGCTGGTGGTGCGGCTGGTCGAGCCGACCAGCGGCGCGGTCAACGTCAACGGCGTCAGCTTTCTGGGGCTGACCGGCGCGGCGTTGCGGCGGGAGCGGCGGCGAATCCAGATGATCTTCCAGGACCCGTACGGTTCACTGAACCCACGCCGTCGCGTCGGCGATACCATCGCCCGCGCCGCCATGCTGGGCGGGGCCGACGCCAAGACCGCTCGCGCCAAGGCGCGCGAATTGCTGCAACTGGTCGGGCTGACGCCGGAAGCCTATTTTCGCCGGCCAACCGCCTTTTCGGGCGGCCAGCGCCAGCGCATCGGCATCGCCCGCGCGCTGGCGATGGAGCCTGTGGTTCTGATCGCGGACGAGAGCGTGTCCGCCTTGGATGTCTCCGTGCAGACCCAGATTCTGGCCCTGCTTCAGGACCTCCAGGCCAAGCTTGGCCTCGCCATTCTGTTCATCACCCATGACCTCCGCGTCGCCGCGCAGATCAGCGACCATGTCGTCGTCATGAAAAGCGGACAGATCGTGGAATCGGGCGCGGCGGAAAACGTCCTGACGGCGCCCAGTCACCCCTATACAAGGGAACTGATCGCCGCCGCGCCGGGACGGGGGATTGTTTAGCGCCGCGTAGAGGAGGTCCTGCGCGTCTATTGCTTACCCTCGCGTCGGCGGCATCGCGCTCAGCGCCATTCTTTCGTTCTTGCCAGGGTCATCCACCACCTTGCAGGGTACATCGAAAACCATCGTCGCGCGCTTTTCGGCATCGTAAGCGGGCCAGTTTGGCAGGCCCTTGTGATTGGGATTGCCGGTCCGGGCAAACGCGACCCAGGCGCCGGCCGCCTGATCCTGTAATGCATAACGGACCTTGGAATCGCCGGTGTCGCTGTTGGTTTTGTTGTCCACGTCGTGAAACACGAACGGGATTTCGATGGTGTGCGGCGCCCCGAATTTGCCATCCAGCACGGGCGTTTCCCAACTCCATAGATACATATAAGCGGGCGCCTTACCCAACGCCGCCTTGCGCTCGGCGATGGCGATCGAGGGCGACCGGAAGGTCTTGTC
>CAJCJC010000149.1 GCA_903970575.1 Alphaproteobacteria bacterium | reverse complement strand
CCTGTGTCGTGAAGCTGAAGCTACGCACAGCGAGCGCGGTGACGCCCGCCACGATAAGCAGAACGCCAAACCAGGCGATCGGTCGCATTTTTGTCTCCATAATGAATTGTCGCGAACCAAACTGTGGGTCGCGCAATTCTGTTCCCAAATTCAGATTTTATTATCGGCGCCCGGTCGGGGCGGTATCGCGAATATTCCATTATGAAGCCGGCGGCGCGCCCGTCCCGCCGACGATTTCCCGCAGCAGATAAAGCGGCCTTCCCTTGGTCTGCACAAATGTCCGGCTTACATATTCGCCGACCATCGCCAGCATGAAAATCTGCGCCCCGCCCATGAACATCACCACGATGATCAAGCTGGTCCATCCCGGTTGCGTGGAGAAGAACAGCCATGAAATAATGGAGTATAGAATGCCGACCCATGAAAGCCCGAGCAGCGCGACGCCTGCGTAAAGCCCCAGTCGCAATGGCTTTGCTGAAAAGGCGGTAATCGCATCCAAGGCAAAGTTGATCATCTTGGCGAACGTGTATCCGGTTTCCCCAGCGAACCGGGACTGTCGATCATACTCGAGCGCCACTTGCCGGAACCCGATCCAGCTAACCATGCCCCGAATGAAGCGATGCGCCTCCGGCATGCTAAGCAGGGCGACGAGCACGCGACGGCTCATGAGCCGGAAATCGCCGGCGTCGGTCGGTATGTCGAAATCGATTAGGCTCGCCAACACCCGATAAAATATCTTAGCGGTGATCTTCTTCCGCATGGTTTCGCCCGCGCGGGTGCGGCGCTTGCCATAGACGACGTCCGCGCCCTCGTCCATGGCGGCCATCATCGCCCCCAGCAATTCAGGCGGGTCCTGCAAATCCGCGTCCAGAACGAAGATTCGCTCGCCTGAGCAAAGAGTCAGCGCGGCCGTCAGCGCCGCCTGATGGCCGAAGTTTCGCGACAAATCGACTCCGACGACGTGGGGGTCGCGCTCCGATAGCGACTTGATGAAATCCCATGTCCTGTCACGCGATCCGTCATTGACCAGGATCAGCTCGTAATCTTGCCCCACTACATCCTGGCAGGTCGCGGTCACTCGGCGATAAAGTTCGGGTAGGCCCGCTTCTTCATTATAGCAAGGTATCGTAACCGATAACCGTCGACTCGACGCCAAAGGTCTCTCGATTGGGCGGGTGACGCCACCCTGGTCCGCCATGACGTTCATCCCGCGATACCCCGTTTGTTTCGGCCCTGGACTAGCGAAAGATTATCCGGCCGGTCATGTCAAACCTCTTTCGCCCGTCAGTCATGCAGCACGTCTTCAACGATCCCGAAACGCGTTCGTAATTGGGTAGCGCCGGTCTCGGCTGAGATTGCGGCGTGAAATCTTAACCCCGGGCGGCGCCTGCCGTCGCTTATATTCCGCAGCGTACAGCATATGCTGCACCCGCCGAACCGTTTCGATCGCATAGCCGCCGGCCGCTATCTCCAGCGCGGGCTGTTCCCGTTCGATCAAGCCCTGCAGTATGCCGTCGAGAAGATCGTAAGGCGGCAGCGAATCCTGGTCGGTCTGGCCCGGCCTCAGTTCGGCGGTGGGCGGCTTCTCGATGATCGATTGCGGAATGACCGTCCCATCCGGACCGAGGGCCCCCTCTATGCGCGCGCGATTGCGCCAGCACGACAATGCGAAGACCGTCGTTTTATAAACATCCTTCAAAACCGAGTAGCCGCCGCACATATCGCCGTAAAGCGTGGCATACCCGACGGACATCTCCGATTTGTTACCCGTGGTCAGCACCATCCATCCAAATTTGTTCGACAGCGCCATCAAAAGGACGCCGCGCGCGCGGGCCTGAAGATTCTCCTCGGTCGTATCGGGCGCGCGCCCGGCGAAAAGCGGCGCGAGCGTTGATTCAAGCGCCGTAACGCTCTCCGCTATCGGAAGCGTCATCAGATGCACTCCGAGCAAATCGGCGCAATCCGCCGCGTCGTCCTGGCTTAGATCGCTGGTGAACCGCGACGGCAGGCGAACGCAACGCACCTGATCCGCGCCCAGCGCATCCACGGCGACCGCGGCCGATAGCGCTGAGTCGATTCCGCCGGACATGCCGAGCACCACGCCTGGAAATCGGTTTTTGCGAACATAATCGCGTAGTCCCAGCACCATCGCCGCGTAGATTTCCGCGAGATCGTCGTCGGTCGGATCGACCGCCCCGTTGCTGAAAGCTTCCGTCATTCGCCGGGCCAGAGTTTCAGGCGGGGCGGCCGGGCAGGGCGCCGGGCGAAGGCCATTCCCGTTTTGGCGGAACTCGATCGTCAAGATCGTCTCCGTCCAGGCAGGTAGTGCGATAACCGGAAGCCCCGTTTCATCGACGACGAACGATCCGCCATCGAATACCAGCTCGTCTTGCCCGCCGACTTGATTGAGGTAAACCAGCGGTAGCCCGCTTTCGCGCGCGCGCTTGCCCGCAAGGTCGATCCGTTGGGCGACCTTGCCCAATTCGAAGGGGGAGCCGTTCGGGACGATCAGGATATCCGCGCCAGCCCGCGCGAGCGCGGCTGTTACCGTCGGATACCAGATATCCTCGCAGATCGGCACGCCTAGACTATAGCCCCGGAACTCCATCGGCTCGGGTGTGGGGCCGGCCGCGAACACCCGCTTCTCGTCGAATACCCCGTAATTCGGCAATTCATGCTTTGTCCTAATCGCCGCGATAGCCCCGTCGGCAAGGAGGAAGACAGCATTGTAGACGGCCCCATCCGATAGCCACGGCGCGGTCAGGAGTAAAGCAGGACCACCATCCGCGGTCTCTAGGGCGATCGCGGACAGCGCGCGGTCCGCGGCGTCCAACAGGCTTGGCCGCAGGACCAGATCCTCGGGCGGATAGCCGACGAGCACCAGTTCCGGGAAGACCACGAGATGCGCCCCATCCGCCGCGGCGCGGTTTCGCGCCTCCCGTATCAAACGCGCATTGCCGTCGATATCGCCGACGATGGGATTGAGCTGCGCGAGCGAAAGCCGGAATGGCTCGCGCCCGCTTCTTTCAGGGTTGGATCGATCCGCCATCGCAGTCAGACGCGACCGTAATCGTCGCTCATCCGGACGAAGTCGTCTTCGCTCAGTAACTCGCCATATTGAATCTCGATCAGTTCAAGCTGACCGCTGCCGATATTCTCGACCCGGTGCAACACGCCCTGCGGAATTTGGACGGACATTGTGGGCTTCAGAACCAGCACATCCTCATCGCGCGTCACGCTGGCGACGCCCTTAACAATGATCCAGTGCTCCCCGCGTTGGGCGTGTTTCTTCAGCGACAGCTTACAGCCGGGTTTAACGCTCAGGCGTTTGACCACATAGCCGAGGCCGGAATCGAGCGTCTGGAATGCGCCCCACGGTCTGCTGACGGTTTTATGCGATACGCCTTCGGTTCGGCCGGCCGCCTTTAGGCGCTGAACGAATTTCCTGACGTCCTGGGCGCGATCCTTGGCTGCCGCCAGGACGACGTCGCCGGTCGCAACCATGATAATATCTTTCAGCCCCAAGGTCGCGATTAAGGGGCCGTCCGTTCTTAAATAGGAGCCATCCGTGTCCTCGGTCATCACGTCGCCGATGGTCACGTTGCGAGTCGAATCCTTGTCGCCGATCTCCCAAAGCGCCGACCATGACCCGATATCGCTCCAGCCCAGGTTGGCCGGCACGACAGCGGAATGCGCGGTTCGCTCCATCAGCGCGTAGTCGATGGACTTGGAAGGGCATTCAGCGAAAGCCTCGGGGGCCAGCGCGACGATGGCCCCTTCCTGCTTCGCCCCGTCCAGCGCCTGAATCGCGTGCGCGACCAGTTCCGGCTCAAAGCGCATAAGCTCCTCAAGGAACAATCCGACGGGAAACACGAACATGCCGCTGTTCCAGTTCCAGTCGCCGGCCGTAAGGTAGGAAGAAGCCGCAGCGAGATCGGGTTTTTCAACGAACTGCGCGATCCGATAGGCCCCATCGACGCTGGCGAGTTTTTCGCCGGAGCGGATATAGCCATACCCCGTCTCCGGCGCGGTGGGCGTGATGCCAAACGTCACAAGGCAGCCAGCCTCCGCGGCTTCAGCCGCCGCGCCGATCGCGCGACTGAGCGCCGACAGGTCGCGTATAATATGGTCGGACGGAAGCACAAGAAGAAGGCCGGATGGGTCTCGGCTCCTGATCAGCGCCGCCGCTGCGGCGATCGCTGGGGCGGTGTTGCGGGCTACCGGCTCGATGATGATCGCTTCGGGCGATATGCCGGCATTCGCCAATTGGTCCTGGACCATAAAGCGATGGTCCTTGTTGCAAACGATGACGGGGCCGGCGAAACCTTCGCCAGAAACGCGCCGCGCCGTCGCCGCCAAAAGACTTTCCTGTCCGATCAGCGCCAAAAGCTGTTTGGGAAACAGGTCGCGTGACATAGGCCACAGACGGGTTCCCGATCCACCAGACAGGATAACCGGATAGATCCTACGTGACATCGAGCCCTCATGTTCACGCCTCTACCGCGGGCGCCCTCAATCGGCGGGACCATAGGATGATCCATCGATTGCGTCCACGTTGCGCTGGATAATTATCGCCTGGCGGTCAGGCCTCCGCGGCGAGCCGCGCGAAGCCCGCGATCAAATCGTCCTTCAAATCATCGAAATCTTCGAGACCCGCATGCAACCGCAACAGGATTCCGGGCTCCCAACCCCGCACGCCGCGGGCCGGCAGATGGAAGCCGGGAACGATCAGGGATTCGAACCCACCCCAGCTCCAACCCATCTTGAAGAGCGCCATGCCCTCGACCATCGCCGTCACGGCGCGCGCGCTATATGGTTTGAGCAGAACGCCGAACAAGCCGCTGCTCCCGGTGAAATCCCGCTTCCACAGCACGTGCCCCGGATCGCCGGGAAGGGCGGGATGGAGAACCCGCTGAACCTCGTCGCGGCCGGCGAGGAAATCCGCGAGCGCGAGCGCCGTTGCCTCGTGCCGCGCCAGCCGGATCGGCAGAGTGCGAAAGCCGCGCAGCCCATAAAAGACGTCGTCGGCTCCCGCCGCTTGCCCGGTCAGGTAGTGGCCGGTCTTCAGCGTGTCGTAGTTGGTCTTGTCGGATGCCGCCGTGACGCCGAGCATCGCGTCCGAATGACCGGCGATATATTTGGTGGCGGCATGGATGGAAACGTCTACGCCATGGCTCATCGGTTTGAAAAATACTGGCGTCGCCCAGCTATTGTCGATCATCGTCGTGATCTTGCGCGCCCGGCAAAGCGCGGTGATCGCCGGCACATCCTGAATCTCGAAGCTCCAGGAGCTGGGCGATTCCAGGTAGACCAATTTGGTCTCGGGCCGAAACAACGTGCGAATCCCCGCCCCGATCAGGGGATCGTAAAATTCGACCGTGACGCCTAGATTCGCCAGGATTCGGGTGACGAAATTACGCGTCGGTGCGTAAACGGCGTCTGAGATGAGAAGATGGTCGCCGGCCTTCAGCCAAGCCAAAAGCGCGGTGCAGCACGCGCCAAGGCCGGACGATGCGACCACCGCCCCATAGGCGCCCTCCAGCGCCGCGACGGCGCCCTCGAACGCCTTGGTGGTCGGCGTGCCGGTTCGGCCATACCGCATACCGCCGAAGGGGTTTGCATCATCGCCATGCAAGGCCTCCACGGTCGGGAAGATGACAGTCGAGGTGTGGTACACGGGCGGATTGACGGTTCCTTGGTGGCTTGCGGGATCGTATCCGGCATGAGCGGCCAGCGTGGCCGCGCCTGGAGGCTTGGGGGCGGTCATATCAGGCAGGACCGGTCAATGCCGGCAGCTCGTTGTGCGAACCCCACTCCGCCCAGGAACCGTCATAGATCGCGACGTCGGGTCGTCCAATTTCGCTCAGCGCCAAGGCGATCACGCATGCGGTGACGCCGCTGCCGCAACTGACGACAACCGAAGACGCCTCGGTCAGGGCAGCCGCCTCCAGACGCCGGCGCAGGGCATCGCGCGGCAGCATCGCTTTCGTTTCGGGGTCGACTAGATCGGTGAAGGGCAGGGAAAGGCTATGCGGTATGTGTCCACCGCGTCCGCCCGCCCATGCCTCGGGTGCGCTGCCTTCGAAACGTCCGGACGACCGGGCGTCGACCAGCGTTTCATCCCCGGCGCCGCTGGCGATGCGTTTGATGGAATCGATATCGCGCACAAGGCCCGAACGGAAATCCGCGGTAAAGCTTTTCGGCGCGGCCTGGATTGGAGCGCCCGACTCTACCGCGCGCCCTTCCGCCAACCATTTGGGCAGGCCGCCATCCAGCACTTTTACAGTGTCGTGGCCGAATACCCGGAACATCCACCAGCCGCGCGACGCCGCGCTCGCCATGCCGCTCGAATCATAGGTGACGACCAGATCGTCGTTGCCGACCCCGAGCATGCCGATCGCGGCGGCGAATTGTTCCGGCGTCGGCAGCATATGCGGCAGGGATGAGGAACGATCGGAAATCATGTCGATATCGAACCGGAGGGCTCCGGGAATCCGCCGCTCGCCGTAAAGCGCATCGCCGTCGGGCGTGGCGCCTTTGACCGTCCACGTGGCGTCGAGGACGATGAGGCCGGGCTGGCCCAAATTCTCCGCGAGCCATTGGGTCGGAACGAGCGCTGAGTCTGTCGGCGCTGAAATCATGACAAGACCCCCACGTTCGGCGACGCGCCCCACCGTCGGCGCAGCGCGTCCTTGTTGCGCGCCAGCCATGAGATGGCGATCAGCAGCGCGGCCGTATTGATCTCGCCGGCGTCAAGCCAGCCAATGGCCGTGTCCGCGGAAACGACATGGGTCTTAATGTCCTCATGCTCGCTCGCCAATCCGTGAATGCCGTGTGCCGTCGCGCTGTCGAATTCCGCGACGAACAAGCGGCACACCTCGGAGCATGCGCCGGGGCTGTAGATGAATGCGCCGATCGCCTCGACCCTCCCCAGCCAGCAACCCGTTTCCTCCGCTGTCTCGCGTCGGACCACATGTTCCGGTTCCTCGCCCTCTTCGATGATTCCCGCGACGCATTCGGTCATCCAGGGCTGAAGCCCGGCGGCGAGCGCGCCGACGCGGAACTGTTCGATCAGTGCGATGAGGTCTCGGGCGGGATCGTAAAGCAGGACGGCGACGGAATGGCCCCGCTCGAACACTTCTCGGGTCAAAGGCGCGCTCCAGCCGCCATTGAACAGCCGATGCTTCAGAGTATAGCGATCGACCCTGAAATAGCCTTGAAAGACCGTCTGACATTCGCTGATCGCGACATCGCTCTTTGTCATCTGCCGTAGGTCCCGCTTCAGGCATCTATCGTGGCGGTCGCCGCCCAGTCGCGTCATCCGCTCATCTAAGGCGGTGGCGCCAAGAAACGCGCCGCATAAAAATCTGGCTCCGGGGGCCGGATTCGAACCGGCGGCCGATCGGTTAACAGCCGATTGCTCTAC